>JAFDGZ010000046.1 GCA_019309045.1 Deltaproteobacteria bacterium
CTCGGAATTCAACATGGAAACCTTCCGCGCTGCCGGAGTGAGCGTACCTCTGGTGAGAATTCCGGAAGGCGTGGACACTGAACGATTCCAGCCGGGCCGCGACCCGCTGGCAATTCCAGGAATTCGCGGCTCTGTTTTTCTTTCCATATTCGAGTGGACATATCGCAAAGGCTGGGATGTGCTGCTTCGGGCCTGGACCCAGGCTTTCAAGCCTGACGATGATGTCTGCCTGATCCTGCGCACCTATCCCCTGAACAGTGCTGAAGCAGCAGATGCAAAAGGAGAAATTCGCCGGCGTATTGACTGCTTCTTGAGAGAAGAACTGCACTCATCCCTGTCACAGGTGGCACCCATTGTCATCCTGGCTGAGCAGCTACCGCATGACGCCATGCCGCGACTCTACGCCACTGCCAGCGCTTACGTGGGGCCTTCCCGCGGCGAGGGTTGGGGCCGGCCATACATGGAGGCCATGGCCTCGGGCCTGCCAGTAATTGCCACTGGCTGGAGCGGCAATCTTGACTTCATGAACAATGAGAACAGCCTCCTCATCGAGGTTGAACGACTCGTCCAGGTGGATGGGCGGGAAGAAATCCCCTTCTATCGCGGCCACAGCTGGGCAGAGCCTTCCGTGGAACACCTCGTCAGCCTCATGAGATTCATCGTGGAAAGGCCTGCTGAGGCCACAGCACTTGCTGAACGTGCCCGCCAGGATATGGTAGCCCACTGGCAGTGGCAGGCGGCAGCCGACATTGCGGCTGCCAGGCTTCACGCTTTGTGGCAGGAGCTCTCGCCGGGACGCCGGCAGGCAAAGAGTTCGAGCCGCCCCACCCTGCGGCTCCGCTGGCAAGGCTCGCAGTTTGTGCACCACTCCCTGGCCCTGGTAAACAGGGAAGTGTGCCGCAGACTCTGTCACTGTGACCATGTGGAACTCTCCCTGGTACCGTATGAACCAGACCAGTTCAATGCAGACGGCCGAGAAGCTTTTCAGGAGCTTGCCGAACGTGTCGGCGCTTCCCTTTCCGGGCCGGCGGACGTTCACGTCCGCCATCAGTGGCCGCCAGATTTCACTCCGCCGGCCGAGGGACACTGGGTGATGATGCAGCCGTGGGAATTCGGCAGTCTGCCAAAAGAATGGCTCAAGCCAATGCGGGACCTGGTGGATGAAGTATGGGTGCCGAGCACTTATGTGCGGGATTGCTTTGTCAAAAGCGGCATTCCAGCCAGCCAGGTACAGGTGGTGCCCAACGGGGTGGATGTGGAGGCTTTTAATCCTGAGGCGCAGCCGCTGGAGCTGCCAACTGAAAAGCGCTTCAAGTTTCTCTTTGTAGGCGGCACCATCTGGCGCAAGGGCATTGACCTGTTGTTGACCGCCTATGCCAGGAGCTTTTCAGCTGCGGATGACATCTGCCTGGTAATAAAGGATATGGGGGGCAGCAGCTTCTACCAGGGCCGCACTGCCCATGAAAGAATCCGCCAGCTGCAAGCTGATCCCGAAGCACCAGAAGTTCTCTATCTGGATAAAGATCTGGACCCGGAGGACCTCCCCGGGCTTTATACAGCCTGTGACTGTCTGGTGCATCCCTACCGGGGAGAAGGCTTTGGTTTGCCCATTGCAACCAGGACAATGCCTACCTCATTCCCGCCAGGAAGGTGCGGCTGCCAGAAAAACATATCGACACCCTGAAAACTGTAGACCATCCCTGGGTCGCTGAACCGAATCGCATAGCTCTGGGGCGGGCCATGAAGTATGTCTTTGAACATCCCCGGGAAGCAGCAGACAAGGGACTGCAGGCTCGGCGCTATGCAGAAAAGCATCTTACCTGGGAAAGAGCCGTTGACAGAATTCTGGCAAGAATCGCAGTCCTCAAAAATACTCCGGTGCGCCGCCAGAAGACCTCGGAAGACTCCCAGAACAAGGCCTCTGCCGAGCAGGGCCGTTCCTCGCAGTCCAATATAGACGAGATCCTGGCTGAAGGAGAGAGGCACTTTCATAGAGGCCAGTACAGGGAGGCGGAAGACATTTTTCGCCAGATCATCGAGGAGCAGCCTCATCACAGCCGGGCTCGCAACAATCTCGCTTGCGTCCTCTGGAAGTCGGGCAAACTGGAGGAAGCCCTTGGAGAACTGTGGCAGGCCATGGAAGTCGATCCCAGGGACCGCGATGTGGTCTGGAACTGTGGACAGATTCTAATCGAACTTGGACATGCTGGAGACGCCATGGAAATCTACAGTAGCTTTCTGGAAAACCACCCTGACGACATGGAAATACGAGGAGAAATTGCCAGCATCAGGAAGTTTTTCCAGGAGGCCTCAGAGGATGCGCTACCGACAGACTCCCAAAGCATGGCTGGCCAGATGGGTCTTGGTGAACAGAGCAATTGATTTCTCACATCTACTGCCTGGCCAATCATGGATGCCAGGCGAACAGCAAAAGGAAAAGAGATCATGCGTTTTGCCAGCGTCAGTATGTTCATGGATTTTGGTGAATGGGGCTTCCGCATGGGAAGGCCCGTTGCCAACGAGGGTTTTCTCAGGGCGCTGCTCACCCACGGCAGTTATGACACCTATGAATTTTTTTGCCCAGACATTTATCACATGGAAAGGTTTTCCCAGAATGTGGACCAGATGATTGAGGATCCAGCCCTTCGCGCCAGGGTGAAAGTCACCTTGCAACTGGCTCTGGCCGAGTCAGTTGCTGGCACGCACTATGATGTCTTTCACCTGGGCGATTTTACCTCCCTGATGCCCTATCTTCTGGGCGTACGAAACAGATACAGCGAGCCGCCGTTCCCCGTCACCGGGGTCACCCATTCTCTTGATGGGGTCTTCATGAATCTGCGCTACCTGGAACTGCTGCTGCAGGGGATGGCGCCCTTCGACGCCATAATCTGTACCAGCCGCAGTGCCCAGGATGCTGTAAGCAAGGGGTTCAGCTGGATCAAAGAAGAAATGGAGCGCCGCTGGAATGTCAGCTTCACAGCTGACCCCCAATTGATTCATATACCCCTGGGAATCGATGATGATTTTTTTGAGCATACAGACAAGAACGCTGCCAAGAACTTTTTCCGCATCCCCGCAGAAAAAGTTGTGGCCCTGTCCGTAGGCCGCCTTTCTGCCAGGCTGAAAACCGATTGGACTCCTGTGCTTGGTCTCCTGGCCAGAATGGTGGCCAGCAACAATTTCGACAATTTTCTCTTCATAATTGCTGGCGGTGGCGATGACTCGGACATCCGTCTTCTCCAGGAGGTGATTGCTCAATTCGGACTCCAGGAAAAGGTGCTCGTCTTTGCCAACTTCTTGCCTGAGGTCAAGAGCACTCTGTACCAGGCCGCTGATTTTTACCTGTCCCCGGTGGATAACTTCCAGGAGACCTTTGGCCTCAACATTCTCGAAGCCATGGCCTCCGGCTTGCCGATCATCGCCTCAGACTTCAGCGGCTACCGGGAACTGGTTTCTCAGGAAGTGAACGGCTTCCTCCTCAAGACCGTGTGGCCGAAAAATCTGCCCGAGTGCGTCCTCGGCAACCTCGGCATTCTCCATGAATCAATGGCCAGGCTTTACTTCTCACAGGCTCTGGCTGTGGATCTCGGGGAACTGGAACAGGCACTGACAACACTATACCGCGATCATGTCCTGCGCCTGGAAATGGGCGCAGCAAGCCTCGAGCAAGCTCAGGCTTACCGTTGGCCGCATATCATTCGCTGCTACGAAGAGGCCTGGGCCGAGCTGGCTGCCACCTCGCGCAAGATAGTGCCCTTTGCCAGCCGCAAGGATCCTGACCTGCTGTTGGGGAATCCCACCTACACTTTGTCGCACTATCCATCCAAGACTCTCGAGGACTCCGACCTGGTTTTTCTTACGCCCTTTGGCCTGGCTGTCCTGGACGAGAACATTGAAATCATGAAATATGCGGATGCAGCAGTGTCCATGTTCCCCGAATTGCACTCGCTGATACTGGAAGAATTAGGCAGCGGCAGCGAGCCTGTCTCTCACATAAAAGAGGCGGCACAACGCAGGCTGGAAGCCACTGAGGCCCAGACAGAATATCACCTTCTCTGGCTCATGAAACAGGGTGCTGTCTCTTTGAAGGAAAATGGAGCGACTCAATAAGTGATGGTTTCGTTAGAACTCCCAAAACCGTCATGTCGGACTTGATCCGGCATCCAGAACATATTAAAAGCACTGGATTCTCGCCTTCGCGGGAATGACGAGAATGGGTACTTTCTGACTTTTTACGAGCTTATCAACAAGTTGGTAAAAATGGACCAGCCTCGAATTTTTTACTTCTGCTATGATCACCAGAATCCCACGGGCGGACAAAAACAAGCCTATGCACATGTGGATATACTCAACAACAACGGCTACAACGCCTTCGCCTTGCACTTGACAGAAGGCTTCAGGCTGACCTGGTTCCAGAATCACACGAGGGTCATAAATCTGGCTTCCTTCAAACAAATTTACCAGCCGCAAAGAGACATCCTGGTGCTGCCCGAGGACCTGGGAGAAAAGATTCTCTCCTTTCCTGGTCAGAAAGTCATTTTTAATCAGAACTGCTACTATGGCTTCTCTTGCTTCGGCTTCAGCAAACCCAGGTGTTATCCCTATCTGGATGGCTCAGTGATGGCAGTCCTTACAGTTTCAGAACACAATAAACGCCAACTGCAATATGCCTTTCCAGATTTGCAGATATTGCGAGTTGTCAATAGTATAGACTCGCAAAGATTCTCTTATCGACCTGTTGCAGCCAAAAAGAAAATCATTGCCTGTCTGCCGCGCAAGAATCCTCTTCACCTCAACCAAGTATACCACATCTTACAATGCCGGGCAGCTCAGAGGCTCAACAACCTCAGCGATTACGGCTGGGCCTTCATGAGGAATTTCTCGGAGGAACAGGTTGCCCAGATTTTCTCAGATTCTCTCCTGTTTCTCTTCTTGAGTTCAGAAGAGGGCTTGCCATTGATGCCACTGGAAGCAATGCTTTCCGGCTGCCTTGTTTTCGCCTACGACTGTGAACCTCTCACTGAATATCTCAACCCCATGAATGCATTCCTCTATGAAAAGCACGCTCTTGGCAAAATGATAGAGGAAATAGAAGAGCTTGCCGCAGACTTTCCTGAAAAGCTGGAAAGGCTGCAGAGCAAGAGTGAGGCTGCCCGGGAAACCGCCCTCTGGTATAGCCGGTCCAGACAGGAGGAAAGTCTGCTGGCTGCCTGGGCTGCCATCCTGGAGGAAAAGTGGACCAGTGAACAGACTGCTCTCAGCAGCATTCCAGCAGACCGTGCTTCAACATCCAGAGCACCTGATACTTCATGGTGTCTGCGGCAGCGGTTGTGATGGCAAGGAGGTCTTTCACTCTCACAGGTTCTGTCAAACGGCGAATCAGGCTCTGCACCACTTCCACGTCGACGAGCTGGCCCATGTCTGCATAAAGAGGGTAGCTTGCGCCGAGCGCCTCCATGCTGCGGGCAAATGCAGTGGCTTTCACTGCAGTCTCTGGAGTCAACTCCTCGGTAAAATAATGAGAAAAGGCAGCATAGTAATCAGGAAAAATGGAGGCGGCCCGCTGTTTCATCCGGTCAGCAGGGAAATCACTTTTTAGTTCCAGCCAGAATGTCTCCAGTTTTTCCAGCACCACAGGATAATCGTAGCTGGTCCTGAATCTTTCTCTTGCTCTCCTCCCCATCTCCCTGCATTTCTCTGGATGTTCGAAGAAGACCCTCAAGGCATGGCTGAGTTCAACCACATCAACCACGGCAGACTGGGCCATGAATCGATGCAGATCTGCTTCGGCCAACAGGGGTGCAACCCCGGTAGTGCTGAACAGTTCCAGCGGCGCCCAGCGTGTGGGAATACTGATGGCCATGTCATCAGCAACCAGGTCGCGATAGCCGTCAAAGTCGGAAACAATCAGGGGAAGCCCGGCTGCCATCGCCTCCAGCAGGGTGAGACCAAAGGTCTCCTGAAGGTTGTCGCTGGGCGAGACAAAAAAGTCGGCCGCCCTGTAAAGAGCCAGCTTCTCCTCTTCTGAGACGTTTGTCTTCAGGATGACATTAGCAGAAATGTTGAGAGCCCTTGTCCAGAGCTGCACCATCTCCACGTAGTTTGTCGACTGCGAACTGCCGGCAATAATCAGCCGCCACTGCCTCCCCACCGGGTCTATCTGCTGAAAAGCCTGCAGCAGTGGGAAGAGATCCATCTTGTCATACTCCGAAAAGCGCGCCAGACAGAGAGCAATCACCTCGTCGGCCCCAAGGCCCAGCTGCAGCCGGCACTGCTGCCGTTGATAGCCCCGGAACACACTGCCGTCAAAGCCAAAAGGTATTATCTCGAGCCTCACTTCCGGCTGCGGCAACTGCAGACCTTCAGCCAGCTGGGAAAAATAAGCCGAGAGCACTTTGCGGCCGCTCTGCGATGAGCAGATAATGGCATCAGCCCCTGTGGCTCCACAGAGCATGATCTGCAGATAGTTCATAAAGTAGCGCGGATAGCTCAACGAGTGAATGAAGGTGGTTATAGGAAAGGCAGCGTGCAGGTTGCGCACCTGGCAGAGTGAGGGAAAATAACTTACAGGATCAGCCAGGTGAAAAATCGCATAGTCATATTGTTTGATCTGCTTCACCAGCTCGGTCCTGTAAAAAATCTTTACTTTTTCCTCTGCGCCCTTCTCCCGCAAGAATGTCCCATGCTGTTCGGCAAAAACTTTCTTGTGCGCCTGCCCTTCAAGGAAAAAATGGTATTCATCGAATGTTCCGTGAGCAATGAGCGCTTTGAAAAAGTTATTGACAGCCACGCTTCTCCCAACGACTTTGTCTTGCCTCCGTGGCAGCAAGTAATCATCTAAACTGGCCCAGATGCGCTTTTTCATATCAATTCCTTTCTCAGGCAGGGAAAAGCAGGCAGAGAATCTCTTGGCATATATATTGCTGTTCCTCGCAAGTAATTAATACATGTATCAAGCGGTTAAGGGCGCAACGTAAGCTTACGCTGACGTTGTATTGCCAGTTATTCATCTGCTTTCTGATTACAATTTCTCACACCAGGAGTCAACGATTTGCTCCTCTGTACCAGCTGAGGAGAGAGGAGATTTCTTGTGGGCAGGAAAAAAAGGAAAAAGAGAAAATCCCAGTCCCCTCGACAAACCACCCGGAGGGCTTCACTTTCCCTGTGTATGATCGTCAAAGATGAAGCCCACAATCTTCCTGACTGTCTGCGTTACATCAAGAAAGTTGTCGACGAGATAGTGGTGGTGGACACCGGGTCTGTCGATGAGACCAAGAGCATTGCCAAGGATCTCGGGGCCAGGGTGTTCCATTTTGACTGGTGTGATGACTTTGCCGCGGCTCGCAACGAGTCTATCCACCATGCCAGAGGAGATTATATTCTCTGGCTTGACGCTGACGACAGGGTGGACCCGAACGAAATAGCAAAAATCAAGCAGCTAAGAAAAATTCTCTCCAGGTCCAAAGACAAGGCCTTCTATGTGGTTGTCAACAGCCACTGGCCCACTGATGGAGATTCGCAGTTTCTCCAGCTGCGCATTTTCCCCAAGCTAGCTGGTGTCCGGTTCGAGGGCAGGATTCACGAACAGATTTTCCACAAGCTGCAAGAACATGGCGTGGAACTGGTGCAAACAGATATCATTATAAGACATACGGGATATGACAGTGCCGAGGCTGTCCTGCAAAAAGGCCAGAGGAACCTGCAGATCATTCTCGATGAATTGCGGGAAGATCTTGACAATCCGGTGCTGCACTACAATGCCGGCCGGACTCTGGCAGCGCTCGGGAGGTATGAGCAGGCTGTAGCTCACATGGAAAAGGCGCGCACTGCAGGAAACCTCAAGGAAGAACATCCAGATTTCTATCTAGCAGTAAGCCTGCTCGCCGGCCAATATTACCTGCAGTCAGGAAAAATTGGCCAGGCGGAGTCCATGTTGAAGGACCTTGCCAGACAATTCCCCCGCAACGGGCTTGTGCGCTTCTACTATGGCCAGAGCCTGTTCGAATCAGGAAGATATGAGGAAGCAATCCGCGACCTGGCTGAAGCCTTGAGTTTGCCCCTGGAGGTCTCCGTGTTCGCCGTCAACATGGATCTCGTGCAGTTCCAGAATTACTATCTGCTGGGTCTCGCCTACAAGCACCTCGGGGACCTCGACAGCGCCTGCACCATGCTGCAAAAGTCATTGGGACGCCACGGGCAGCACTACCTCAGCATGGAAGAACTGGGCAAGCTCGAGCTGCAGAGAGGCAACTACCAGACTGCAGCCTCATATTTCAATAAAGCTATTAAGGAAGGGGCAGCCTCTGATGCCAACTATGCAAATCTGGGCCTGGCCTGCAGCAAAGTAAACGACACTGGCAAAGCTGAAAAAGCCTTTCTCGAAGCGCTCGAGCTGAATCCTGACTGCCTGGCAGCACACTCAAACCTGGGCCATCTCTATTGCAAGCTGCAAGATTATCACAAGGCCCTCAAACACTTCGGAGAAGCCCTTCGTCTAGCCCCCGATCTGGTAGATGTGCGACTGGCCTTGAGCAGCATCTTTTTTCGCCTCCAGCAAGTAGAACCTCTGGTGGCTGAGTGCGACACCTTGCTGGCCCAATTGAATCTACCCAGAGATCTCACGCTGAACAACGTGGAGGAACTGGCGGCCCTCTACAGCCGCATTGGCGCCACCTTGATAGACCAGGGAAGAACAGAAGTCGGCCTCATGGCCCACATGGTTTCTCTGGAAATGGCGCCCTCCCTCGAGATCTTGAAAGAGGTAGCCACGGTAGCAGGAAGGATTGGCAGGCTCAATGAGTATCTGGCACAGATCCGGCAGATACTCGCCTCACAGGGACAAGACCAAGCAATAGAGCATATCGCCAGGACTCTCGATGCCGCAGCAGTATAGATTTTTCTCGAAATCCCCTCGGTTGCCATAACAGACAGCATGTAACTGTTCATAGTATTGATGGCTGTTCAGTTTTTTCGCTCGGGCAACCATACAAAGTATTGCTCATATCTATTAGCCTTTCCCGCTAGCAGAAAACATATCTTGCGCAAAAAACATTAAAGTTCTGAGCACTCCTCTCCGATAAGAACTACAAAGAGCAATTGCGAGAAAAACAGGTAAGAATCTTCAGTGAAAGGAGGGATGAGAAGCACAGCACTTGTCATTTTTGAAGCTGTAGTGGAAACCAGGTTTGGGATAGGGAAATCCCAAAGAAAACTTCAAGGAGGAGAAAAACTATGTCACTTAGAATCAACAACAACATTGCTGCGTTCAATGCTCACCGTCAGCTTTCCATGACGGATGCCATGTTGACCAAGTCCATCGAGCGGTTGTCCTCAGGCTTCCGGATCAACCATGCCAAGGACGACGTGGCTGGTCTGTCTATCGCCAACAGCTTCAGACTGGAAGCTAGAGGCCTCAGGGTGGCCCAGCAGAACGTTTCCCAGGCCACGGCCCTTTTGCAGATGGCAGAAGGTGGCGCCAACCAGATCGAAACCATCATCGAGCGTCTGAAAGAGCTTGCCACTTCAGCGGCCTCCGGCAACGTTGACAGCAACGGCCGCGCCAGGTTGAATGACGAGGCAGCCCAGCTCCTGCAGGAAATCGACCGTATTGCCAATGACACCAAGTACGGCGATTCCTACCTGATCAACGGAGCCACCACTTCTCTGACCTATCAGATCGGCTCTGGCAACACTGCAGCAGAAGACAGGATTACTGTTACTCTGCAGGACGGCCTGTTGACGAGTGACCTGGGTCTCAATTCCATAACTCTCACGAGCCAAGCAAATGCCCAGACCGCTCTGGCGAGCATCAATGCCGCACTGTCCACTGTGAATGTGGTCATGGGCAACATCGGTGCTGCGCAGAGCAGGCTCGAGTTTGCCGGGAACAACCTGGCTGTGTCAGTCGAGAATATCACTGCTTCAGAATCAACCATCCGCGATGCTGACATGGCCTTCGAGATGGTAGGGTTCACCAGAAACCAGATCATGATGCAGGCTGGTACGGCCATGCTGGCCCAGGCCAACATGATGCCGCAGGTGGTACTGCAGCTCTTCGGCTAGTCAAAGGAGCCCCGGTACTGACACTTGGGCAAACAATAAACCCCGCTCTTCATACGAGGGCGGGGTTTTCTACTGGTACGTCTCTTGCTTTATACAGAGAAAAACTAAAGTATCCGGCAACTCTTGCCGATAATACAAACAAGATACAGCAGCATTCACACCTCAGGGGGTTTTTATGGCGCTGGGCACCACCTCGGTGAGCGGCATCTCCTCCGGCATCGACTGGCAGGCAATGATCGAGGAGCTGCGCAAAGCCGAATACAAACGCATAGATCTCGTAGCGGCGCAAAAGGAAAGCTACCAGGCAAGACTTACCGCCTGGCAAGAAATCAATACCAAGCTGCTCTCCCTGAAAACCGCTGCAGGCACGCTGAACAACTCTTCGGGTTTCAACCTTTTTATCTCCAGCCTGAGTGCAAACAGTAGCATTGATCCTGCAAACATTCTTGGCGTCACTGCCGGCACCTCAGCCTCGACAGGTTCTTATGATATCGTCGTCAACAGAGTTGCCACAGCTCAGAAGCTGTCGTCCACAAGCTTTGCCGATCAGACTGCAGCGCTCAATCTTGCCGGCGACATTATCGTGGGCGGCAGAACCGTCAGCATAAACGCGGCGGACAGCCTCCTCAGCCTGAAGGAAAAATTCAATGCAGCCAACAGCGGCAGTAATCCTTCGGGTGTGACCGCTTCCGTGGTTAATTACGGCAGTGAAGGCTATCGCCTCATTCTCACCAGTGATCATGAAGGTGCTGAGGGCATCAGCCTGCTGAATGGGGGAAACAGTGATCTTCTGAGCGTACTCGGCTTCGTGGACAACTCGCCGAAGACCGCTAAAAACGTCATGTCCGGCGGCCACAAGAGCGATCTCTTCACCTATGACGACAAAGCCATCGGCGGAGAGGATCTTCTCGCTCTCAGCAATGCCGAGAGCGGCACGGTAACCATCTCTATTGACGGCACTGCAAAAGATGTGGATATTGACCTGGCAGCAGACTCTCTCACTGCCATCAAAGACGCCATCAATGCGGCCTTCAGCGGCGTATTCACCTCCGAGCCTGCCTCGGTGGTGAGCGAGACTGAAGGCGGCGTCACCAGGTACCGTCTGCTCATCGAGGGCCATAATATTACCTATACAGACGACAACAACATTCTGGAAACTCTCGGTATACTGGAAAGGGCTGGAGTCTCGGATGAAAGAGGGCTTGTCGGAGATCTGGCCAACACGGCAAACGGTGTGGCCATCACCTCTGCCACTCGCTTTGACGAGATAGACGGTTACCTGGATTACACCACTGCTGACACCATCACCCTCAGCGGCACTGACACCGACGGCAACGCGGTCAACACTTCTTTTGCTGTCTATGACGCGGATTACAAGACCGTGGGAGATTTGCTGGCTGCCATAGAGAGCAGCTACGGCAATGTCAGCGCCAGCATCACTGCAGATGGCAGAATCCAGGTGGTGGACAACGAGACAGGGGACACGGATCTCACCGTGAATCTCACCCCCAGCAGCAGCACCCTCAGTTTTGACACTGACAACGATCTCGGGGAAATTAGCACACTCAGAAAACGCCAGCTCCAGGCCGGCACTGATGCTGAAATCACCGTGGATGGAGTTACTGTAACCTCTTCCAGCAATACGGTGGATGATGTGATCCCGGGAGTTACTCTGAATCTCCTGAAAGCTGCCCAGGATACCACGGTAACAGTCACGGTGGCCAGGGACTATGACAGCATCATGGAGAAAATCCAGGAGTTCGTCTCCGCCTACAACGAAGCTATCGAGGCTATCAATGCACAGATGACTTACGATGTGGAAAACGAACAACCAGGAGGGCCTCTTTTTGGCGACAGCTCACTGCGAACGGTCAAATCGAGCCTTACCAGCATTGTACTCGACAGCATTCAGGGAGTCTCCAGCGACTATTCCACTCTAGGTCTGGTAGGCATCCACCTGGGAGCGGACAGCACTCTGTCTGTTGACGAGGAAAAGCTCCGCGGCTATCTGGAGAGCAACTTCGAAGACGTCAAGAACCTGTTTGCGGTAAGCTGGTCTGCAACAAACAGCAACATCACTTACGTCAACCACAGCAACGATACCCAGGCCGGCACTTACGATATTCATATTAACAGTGTAGATCCTGTGGACGGCTACTTTGTCAACCCTGGTGATGCTGAAGGAAATGGTGAATATCTCAAAGGCATCTCTGGAGACGCCAAGGGACTCTTCCTGCGATATTCCGGGACTGCCACCGGAGATGTGGGGAGCATTACCCTAACCTTTGGGGTGGCGGAACTGCTGGATCGGGCCCTGTATCACATCACCGATCCAACCGACGGCCAGATAGCCAACAAGGAAGAAACCATCCAGGACACCATCGACAGACTGGACGACCGTATTGGAACCATGGAAGACCGCCTTGACAGAAAAATGGAGCTCATGGTCAATCAGTTTCTCGCCATGGAAAAGGCCTTGAGCACTTTGCAGTCTCAGAGCAACTGGCTTGCTGGGCAGCTCAATGCTGCCGCCAATGGCTGGCAATAGGTATTTCGTTGTGAGTTCAATTCAATAGCAACAGCAGCAGGAGGTAAATTGGTATGGACATGAATTCGGGCATCAATTCCTACAAGAGCATCAGCGTAAACACGGCAGACCCACTGAAGCTGGTGGTAATGTGCTATGAACACGCCATTCAGGCACTGAACAATGCCATCGAACACTACCACAACAAGCAGTATTTCGAGAAAACACAGCAGCTCAACAAAGCACAAGCCATCATCAATGAATTGATGTCATCGCTAGACATGGAACAGGGCGAGCAGATCGCCAGCAATCTCTCCAGCCTCTATGCATTCATGCAAAAGACCATCCTGGATGCAGACATGCATCGTGACACGGCCAAGATAGAGAAAGTGGTGGAAATGTTGCATCAGCTCCTTGACGCCTGGAAAGCCGTGGCAGCCGACGCCAGAGCCAAAGACCAGGTTTCATATGGAACGGCTGCTGCCGCAGAAATGAACCAGGGTGGCATCTCCGTTTGAGGCGCATACTACTTGAACAATAAACTCACTGCCTGGGCAGCCAGATCATTGGCCTGGGCTAACTGGGCCATGGCCACCTGACGAAGGACCTGGTCTTGAGTCACTGACACTACGGCCTCGGCCATGTCCGCATCCGAGATCACGGATTCGGTCTCCTGGAGATTTTCCAGATTGAGGCTGAGGTCAGCCTGCATATTCTCCAGACGGTTCTGAAAAGCCCCTACCGAGCCCAGGCGCTCGTTGACAGTAGCAAGCGCCTGCTTTATTTCTGCCAGCGCTGCCTGGGCATCAGTTTGACTGCTGAGTGTGGTGCTGCTGAGCCCTAGATCAGCCAGAGTGGTGCCTGCCACCCTGAAGTAGAGAAAATCTGCACCAGCACTGTTGCCCTGCCCAAAATGAATTCTCAAACCCGGATCTGCCAGCGACCCATCAAGGAGCTTGTGCCCATTGAACTCTGTATCATTGCTGAGACGTTCGATTTCCGCAGCAACTTCCTGAAACTCTGCATCCAGCTTCTCTCTGCCCTCCTGGCTAACATTGCCGCTGGCAGCTGAAGTAGCCAGTTCGGTCATGCGGCCCAGCAGATCTACTATGGTCTCCAGGGCACCTTCAGCGGTCTGGGCCAGTGAAACGCCGTTCTGAATATTCTTGATGCCCTGCCGCATAGTGGCCAGTGTGGCGCGCATTCTTTCTCTGGTGGCAAAACCCGACGGATCGTCCTTGGCCGAGTTGATATTCTGACCGCTGGAAACTCGCTCCATGTTCTGCTGCAATCTGCGCTCCAGGAGGGCAAGATGGTGCACCGCATATTCAGCTGACGGGTTGAAATTGACGGAAATTTTCGCCATAACGCTTCCTCCAGCAATGAGGTCTTATTGTCTGTATCGACAATGCTCCGCCTGGAAATAAACGGAAAATTATTTTCCAGGAAAAATTTTCAGGCCAGAAACCAGCGAAACTGCCACTTTCTGCAATGGCGCCGAAGCAAGACCCGCTTCCCTCGACCGCCTCTTTCATTATGTATTTCAGATCCTTACAGCAATTACGAACAACAATGGCCCCTCGCCGAATCGTGCCAGCCAAGAAGAGTTCAGGCCAGCAAAGAATTCCAGCACACTTGAAGAGCAAGTTCTATTCCAATTTTCCATCTAAAGTATTTCAGCTTTCTTGCCGATACAAAGGATGAGCGACAAAAATCAGAGGCGATGTTGAGGCTCTTGCTCGAGAGGACAGGTGGGCGCTGCAAGACAATTGGCTCGACAGGCCACTTTCCTCCAGCAAGCTACGCCAGCAGCCTGAAGAGAGTTGTGCAATCGATATACAAGGAGAAGCCATGGAGGTCTTGGGAACCGTAAAATCTGTCATGTTCCGTGAGCACCAGGATGGGCTCCGGCAGGCTACGCAGAGGCCAAAACCTTCAGAGGCGCACGAAACGGCACCACAATTGCATTTGGATGAGTACGAGGGCAGGTTGGATAAAGGGCGAGTCGAAGAGTTGGTTGCCAAAATTCAAGAATACGTCGACTCCCTGGCCGTGGAACTGAAATTTCAGGTTCACGACAAAACCGGAGTCCTCATGGTCAAGGTAATCAAAGAAGAAACCGGCGAGGTGATACGCGAAGTGCCTCCAGAGCAACTCCTGGATCTCGCCGCCCGCATCGATGAGATGATAGGCGCTCTGCTTGATGCAAAAGCTTGAGATTACTAGCACTCGGGAAGAAGAGCCCCTGCGGGTTCTCATTGTGGACGACGACGACACCTTCCGCAAAGTCCTGGTTGATCTTGCTCGCACAGTTGGCTACGCTGTGCAATCCTGCAGTGACGGCGGTTCGGCAGTCAAGCTCATTGCCAGAGATCCTTTTGACCTGATAATCACCGACCTGGTCATGCCCGGGGTGGATGGCACCGAAGTACTGCGGGCCGCCCGAAAACGCCAGCCAGAGTGCCTGGTGATCATAATCACTGGCCATGCCTCTCTGCATACAGCTATTGAAGCGATCCGCCAGGGAGCCTACGACTATATCCGCAAGCCATTCAAGCTGGAAGAGATGGAACTCGCCCTGAGAAATGCCGGGGAAAGGATACGACTGCTGCGGGACAATACCCGTTTGCTGGCAGAATTACAGAGAGCCTATGAGCAGGTCGCTCTTGTCAGAGAGATCATGGAGACATCGTCTGCGGGCACAGCCTCTCCAAGAAGTGCTTCTACATCGTTTCTGCAGCCTCATTGGAGGCACAGCAGAGCTTTCATCCCTGACAATCGTCTGCCCCTTGCCAGTCTTCAGATCGAACGAAATCCTATGAATTCCGTCCTCGAGAAGCTCGAACGCCTGGCAGCGCTCTTCAACAGAGGTCATCTCAGTCGAGCAGAATTCCTGGAGTTGAAAAGAAGACTGCTCGAGAAGCTGGAAACCTCCTAGGCTGGATATGGGTCAGCTCATTGGGCAAGCTGGCATTTTTCTTGCTGCAATTAACTATAGAGCTTAACTGGTGTTTGTGTGGCATGAGAAATAACAGCCGGCCGCAGTCACACTCTGATCATGTTCGTGAACGGGCTGAGCTGGACAAGATGAAGGTGGAAGTGGTAAAGAGAACAACGACCTTCTGTCCATCATGTCTGTTTTGAGGCAGAATTTCTTGACATCGTCAGTTTTTTGACGACAGCAGAGGTGTACACCTGATGAGCCAAGAGTCAGCAATCTCCGAACAGAGAGCATGTCTGCGCACCCGCATTGCTCTGCCAGTGCGCTACACACCACTCAGCGCCCATGAAACAGAACTTGTCAATGAGGGCAAAGCGAACCTCATCTTCGGCGATTCGGCACCCGTGCCTTTGTCCGAACTGTCACTGCCGTCTCTTGTTGAGCACCAGACCGACGAGGAGGTTATGGTTCTTCGTTATCTTCAGGTGCTCGATGCAAAATTGAACTGGATTATCGAACAGCTTCAGGGTGACGACAAAGTTTTTACCGTGGAAGGGCAGACCATCGACATAGGTGGAAACGGCCTCTGTTTTCGTACCTCCACCTGCCTGCCAGTGGGGTCATTTTTGAAATTGAGACTCCGCTTGCCCGCCACCATGCCAGTGTCTGTCAATCTGCTGGCAGAGGTGTTGCGCGTGGACCATTCCGCTGCGCATTCCGGTTCACAGGAAGGGTATGTGGTTGCCGTAAGATTTCTAGCCCTGCAGGAGGAGCAGCGTGAGCAGATCATCCAGTTCATTTTTGGACATGAGCGACGGGAGTTGAGACGCCGCAAGGAGAACTCCCGCCAACTCGGATAAATGCGGTGCCAAAGACACGCTAGACTGATCTCAAATATGAGGAAAGAGAACAAACAGTTCAAAGAATTTTCCGGGCAAGAGATGACCAGTGCCTTGTGGAAATTTGCCCTTGCCAACCAGCATCAGGCACGTCTGGGAAAATATCTGGGCGGCATCATTCACAACCTCAATGGTGCTCTGCAAAATACTCAGATCCAGTTCGAGCTGCTGCAGCTGGTTCTCCAGGCAGGAGAAAGCAGCCTTGAGTCCCCTGCTGTCAAAGGCCGCCTGCGGCAACTTGGTGAAGAACTAGACCGTCTGGCAGAGATGCTCAACTTCTGGGGCGAACAGGCCGACTTCGAGGGGCTCGCTGATATGCAGCGGGTGGATTTGCGCCAGGCCATAGATGATGCGCTCACTTTTATGCAGGCCAACCCTCGTTTCAAACACCAGATTTCCGTCCACCTGGACCTTCCCCAATTGCCGCACATCATGGCCAATCGGCTGCTCGTGGTCCACACCCTCACTGCCCTCCTGGAAGCCGTGCTCGCCAGATTACCTCAGCAAGGCGGATGCTGCCTGCCACTGAGAGCTGCAGTTGGAGAAGATTCTGTGCAAATCATCGTGGAGTGTAATGGAGACGACAGCCCTGAGTCCTGGCCTTCTTCAGGATATCAGGGCGGGGATGCCGCGGGGGAACAGAATCATATGGGCCAGATTCCAGGCCATCATCTGGACTTGAACCTCCACCTTGCCGACCGAGCCATAGCACCTTTCGGCGGCAGCATCAGGTGCCGCACTGTCGGGGGAAAAACCCGGTACACCGTCTGCTTTGCCATCCCGTCGCAGTGAGCCTCTGCGCTTTTTTCAGCGCTGCACCCTGGTGACCCGACACTCGAGATCACGCCACATAATCGCCGCGATGAAACTTGCTTACCTCCACCTGGAGGGTGACCGCCAGATCCCTGGCAATCTGTTGCAGATCTTCTGGCAGCGGTTGCTGCTCTGTCAGAGCGGCAAGATGTTCAATTTCACCTTCGAGGGCCCGTACTGTGGGAGCCATCTGTTTGAGGGTAACATCAGCATCTTGAAGCTGATTTTGATAGTCAGCAAGAATATCAAGTACTTTGCTGACTCTTTGAATGCCGAGCTCCACGTTGATCTCAGACACTGTCTGCACAGGCATCACAGGAGAGACGGCCTCGAGGGGGACCAGTTCAGATGGGGCCGCTGCAGATGATTTGCCCGTACTCTGGTCTGCCGTCTGCAGGGTATTATTTAGAATCGTGGAGAACTCATCCCGGTCGCTTCCCTTTACCGTGTTCTTGCGAGCCAGGCTTTCTCCTGCCTCCGGGGGGGATATCTTGTTTATCTTCATGCTGTCCTCTCCTGTTCTGTTCTAATGCACCGCTGTACTCTGATGCAGTAGCAAGAATGCTGCCAACAGACTTGTCAAGATAAAGTGTTTAATCTCCACTAGTTAACAGTTAAAATTTGGCGCGGACTGCCATAAGTTTTTGCCAGCTAGGAAAAACTTGCCTACCACTGAAGTCGCTCTTCTCAGCAGGAAAAGGCTTAAAGTTTTATGAAAAAATGCCGATAGGAAAAATGAGGAAATGATCCATGACTGTAACGCCGTTTCAGGTTCAAAGGGTACTGCGCACCTACGGACGCCAGCTGAGCAGAAACCAACAACTGCTCATAAATTCGGCTCTGCCCCGCAGTCAAGCGCCGGATACGGTGAGCATCTCTGCAAGCGCCAAACGGTTGCACAGCCTGAAGCGCACAGCAGCGGAAGTCATGACTAGCAGGGAGGCAAATGAAGAAGTAGAGGCCCTGCGAAGCGAGGCACTTGCACGGTTGAGTCGGGAAGAGGGTGAAAACCTGGAGTTGTTCACAGACGAAGACAATGGTATGCTGTTTGCAGTGGTCGATGACAAGAACAGCAGCCTGAGGCGTTACTTGCCTGATGAAGAGTCTGGACGATTGGCGAACAGATTGTCATCAATCATTATGGAAATGATAGATTCGGGCAGCAGAGATGAGGAAAGTTCATGAAAGTTGAAGACAGCCCCCATATTACTGAAGCGGCCTTAAAAAACAAGAAAACTGCAAGCAGTCGCACCACCGGCTCGCCCACAACCGAGCAGCAAGAGGCTGCAGTCCTCACTACTGATCCGGCCCGCATTGAAATTTCCAGTCAATCTAGAGAAGCACAGAAAGCGGCCGACATCAGCAAGAAGGCACCCGATGTGCGCTATGACAAAGTGGAAGCCTTGAAAGCCAGGATTGCAGCCGGCCAATACCAGGTAGACAGCACCAGAGTCGCCGACAAGATCCTCCGTGATGTGCTGACAGAGCTTCTCCAGTAAGCTTCCTTGCTATTTTCGCCAGCAACGACACGCCTAGCCCGGCAGATCATTTTATGCCGCAGTTGACGCCTTCTGGATATTCTGTCTCTTCATCTTTTCTACCAGTGTTGTGCGGTTCATCTTCAATAACTTGGCGGCACGATTCTTTACCCATCCTGTCCTGTCCAATGCCTGGATAATAAGCCGGCGCTCGAAGTGTTCAACGGCCTCGTTCAGGGAGATCCCCTCCTGGGGCATCTCCGGGGGCAGCACCATTTTGGTGGCTCTGGGGCCAGCGATTTCTTCAGGGAGATCTGCGAGGGTGATCGTCTCACCTTCTGTCAAGATCACCAGGCGTTCCATCAGATTTTCCAATTCGCGCACGTTGCCAGGCCAGCGGTAGCTCTCCAGGGCGGCCATTGCTTCAGGACTGATGTGTTTGATTTTCTTCTTTTTTGTTTTTGAGAAAGCCTCGAGGAAGTGGTGCACCAGAAGAGGAATGTCCGACTTGCGTTCCCTGAGTGGTGGAACCTTTATGGGAATCACGTTCAAGCGGTAATAGAGATCTTCCCGAAAGGTTCCCTTTTTCACGGCAGCCTCGAGATCCTGGTTGGTCGCTGCCACAATCCTCACATCGCACTGCAGCGTTCTGGTGCCGCCCAGACGTTCAAATCGTTTCTCCTGCAACAGCCGCAAAAGCTTCACCTGCAGGCTGGGGCTCATCTCACCTACTTCATCCAGGAAAATCGTGCCACCGTTGGCCATCTCGAATCGACCGATCCTCGTTCTTATGGCGTTGGTAAAGGCCCCCTTTTCATGGCCGAAGAGTTCGCTCTCCAGCAGTTCTTCGGGGATAGCTCCACAATTGACCGGCACCAGGGGACGGTCGCGGCGATCGCTGCAGTAATGGATGGCTCTGGCCACCAGCTCCTTGCCGGTGCCGCTCTCCCCAAAGATCAGTACTGTGCTGTCTGTATCAGCAACCTTTTCGATTACTGTGAACACCTCCTGCATGGGTTGGCTGTCGCCAACGAAATTGGCAAATTTATACTTTCTCTTGACCTGCCGTTTCAGCATGATGTTTTCACGCTTCAGGTCTCTGTACTCGAGGGCGCGGCGCAGGATAATATTGATTTCTTCCATCTTGATGGGTTTTGTCAGGTAATCAAAGGCGCCGGCCTTCATGGCGTCGACCGCATTTCTTATGGTGCCGTAACCAGTAATAATGATGCCCAGAGATTCCGGAGAATTCTCTTTCAGGTGTGCCAGCACAGTCATGCCGTCGGCAGCAGGCATGTTCAGGTCAATGAGGGCAACGTCGAAGAAGGTTCTGTCAATTGCGGCCATGGCCTGCCGCCCGTCTGCAGCTACTTCGACTTCATAGTTCTGACTTCGCAACAGTTCAGCAATTCCCTCGCGCGTCTGTTTGGAGTCGTCTGCTACCAGGATAACTTCGTTGGGCATTTGCTCCTCCCCGGCTCCCAGCTACACTGTTTCTTCAATGCAGGCGCCATTCACTGCTGTATGGATCTGCGACAATTTTTTGACGATAAGAATACCCCGGAAGGCAGCTGTTTTCAAGAGGTTTTTAGCATCCTGTCAGCTGGAACTGCAATGCAATCTGCCACTTTTCATTGTTAGATAATTGACGATAACTCCCAGGGTTGCCTTAACTGCCATTATCCTGACCCACATGGTCTATTCCAGTGCACACTTTCGCTGCTGCTGCAGCATGCTTTGACGACTTCCGCACGGAACCCCAGGCAATTTCTCTTTTTCAATGCAAAGATTACTACCCCACAACCAAGGCAGGTATTTTCCCCCAGGCCTGATCTGCTGATCCACCAGGAATCATTGCACACCGGGCAATTACCAGGAAATCTCACTGAAGAGGCTGCTCTTCCTTGCCACAGCAGTGGCAGAACAAAATAGTCCGTTCATTAGGTGGATGCCTGCTGGCAACCGCAGTCATCATAGAAAAATTGGGCAGGGCATGCATTTTGCTTCCCAAATAGCCACTTGACGAATGCGGCCATTTTCTTGTATTTGGTGTGGCCATGGTGTGCTGAGCAGGAAAGCTATGTTCTGGGAGAGTGGAAATGATGCCGGAGCATAAATTGACACGACGCGCCTTTCTGGGTGCAGGATTGGCGGCCGCCGGCAGCCTGTGCCTGCCGACTTCTGTGTGCGCTGCGATCCGCAGGCAGCTGGTCCCGGCGCGCTCCCTTTCTTTTTACAACCTCCATACAGAGGAGCATCTGGAGGTCGTTTATTGGCAAGGCGGCAAATATCTCGCAGAAGGACTGGCAGAAATCAACTATATCCTTCGGGATTATCGTACAGGCGAGCTACACCGCATCGAGACGCGTCTCCTTGATTTGCTTTATGCGCTCAGAGAGAAAATTTGCTGCCGCCAGCCTTTCCAGGTCATCTCCGGTTACCGCTCCCCTGCTACCAACGCCTACCTTCGCAAAAAAAGCAGGGCAGTAGCCAAACACAGTCTTCACATCGAGGGTAAAGCCATCGATATCCGGCTAGCGGGCTATCCTCTCTCTCGCCTGCGAGATACGGCTGCATCCTTGAGGGGTGGAGGAGTGGGCTATTATCCCCGCTCCAATTTCGTTCACCTAGACGTGGGAAAAATCAGATACTGGTAAGATACTGCCTGTTCGGCTGACACTCTGTTCACGGTCTGGGCGGCCTCTCTTCGAGTGCCTTTTCCAGAATTGCATCACGCCCGTAAATGTCATAACGAAAATTGACCACGCCCTCTTTGTCTACCCAGGCAGTCCAGTAGAGCAGGTGAACTGGCATGGGCTCGGGCAACCGAACAGCCAGGGTGCGGTTGCTGGCAAGGACCTCCAGGATTTTTTGACGACTCCAGTTGGGATCGTCTCTCAACAGGTAAGTAGCCAGCTCTATTGGTTTGGCAATGCGAATGCACCCCGAACTGAAACCTCTGCGGGCGTTTTTGAACAAGCCTTGAGCCGGGGTGTCGTGCAGGTACACACTGAACTTGTTGGGAAACATGAACTTCACCCGTCCCAGCGCATTCAATGGTCCTGGCTTCTGCACCAGCCTGTACCTGAAATTATGGCTGTTGAGCAGGCGCCAGTCCACTGTTGTCGGATCGATCTGCGGCGCATCCTCTTGCCAACTCTGGAAGACCTGGATTCTCTGTCTGGCCAGATACTGAGGATCCTGCCGCACCTTTGGCAAAATATCTTTCACCGCAATAACCTGAGGAATATTCCAGGTAGGATTGAAAACCAGATAGGTCATCATGCCGCTGAAAACTGGCGTGCGGCGGAAGGGCCTGCCCACCACCACCTTGCTGGTCAGCACCTGTTGGTGATCTTCGATGACCTCGGCCCTGAAACTGGCAATATTTACCAGGATGTACTTCCTGCCGAGATCACGGGAGATCCACCGCCAGCGCTCCATGTTCATCTCCAGCATCCGGAGGCGCTGCTGCACCGGTACATTCAGGGCCGCCAGAGTACGGCGGCCCACAATGCCGTCCTCTGTCAAGCCGTTTCTCTTCTGAAAGCGGATGACTGCCTCTTCTAGAACGTCATCGAACAGGGTCTGCTGCCCCGGCAGCGCCGAGGTGAGATCACCGGTAATTGCCAGACGAAGCCGGAGTGTGCTGATTCGTGCATCTTTCACACCCTTCTTCAGTGTTGCGCCTTTGGCAACAAGCGGCCAGCCACCCTGGCGCTCGAGCTGACGGTATTTTAGCAGGGCTTGCTGCAGTCTCTTATAGCCGGCATGAGGAGGAGCCAGCTGCGCGAGTGTTTCCTGTATTTTGTGAGATGTGAGGGCCTCCTGCAAAATTGCAGCCAGGTCTGCTGTTCTGTTAAAAGCAAGCCATTCACTGTGAATAGTCTCGGGATTTACCCTTCCAGCCAGCAGATGAGAACCATACAGCAGAAAGGCATCCGTCAACAGCAGATCCAGCTCTGCAACATGTTCTGCCTCGAGCGATTTCCCTTCTGATTGTCTCGCTGTCGACTCAGCAAGCAGCTTTTCTATGCTTCGCAGGTGATAGTCCTCAGGGCGCAGACCCTGGCGGTCTGCCAGTTTGATTGCCTCGACGAGAGCAGTTGCTTCCGGCCTGGGGCCTGTTGCCGTGACCCAGGCAGGCTCGAATCTACGCCGTTCATAAAAACGGGGAATCGCCAGGGAACCGCAGATTATTTCACCATGGCAGACAAACCGCGGCTGCGAGGTTACTTCATCTAGTTTCATAAGAAGACGGCTGCGGATATTAGCCGCAAGGTTCTCTGCTGGCAGGGCTTGCAGATTGCTGGCAGGCACGGCTGCCACAATGGAGAGCAGCGACAGGAGCAACACCCATAAGGTGCAAGGCCTCTTTGGTCCTTTCCCAGGAAAAAACATATACCTCTTGCTGTAGATTCTAATGACGTACCCCTAGAAACAGGTTTACTTTCTTCTCCATGATTTGCCAGCCCGAACTCCTGGTGAGCCGATATCTATTATCCTTGCAGACAGGCTGAAAAGGCTACACCTACTATACGTAGCATGCAAGTGCAACAATTGCCGTCTATTGTTATAATTGTCATTGAAATCTGCCAGAAATTCAACTGTAGAGCCAATATTTCGCATAAACGAGAGCCCCCGGCGCTACCGGCAGCCCTCGGTGCAGATCAGTAAGAAAGTACAGAGAAGTTGCCTGGTCGCCTTTGAGACTCCCCTGTCAATCTTCTGTCCAGAACTTCTCATGTGGACTGCAGCCCACTTTCTAGTAGCTGCCTTCTCTGGTTGCTTCAGCCCGCTCTTCATTCGACATTTGAGCAAGACGTTCCACCTCGTTCATATCCAGGCCGAGTTTCTCGCCAACCCGCCGGCCGTAGTCCGGATCCGCTTTGAAAAATATGGCGGTCTGCCGGTACTGCAAGCGCTTCATAGCATTGCCCAGATGATCCACTATGTTGCCGACAAGGTGCTGGCGATCTTGCTCTGTCATGACATCCCGGTAGAGATTGCCGGCCTGGACAAAATCATCATTTGGATGAGTGACGGCGTGGCGATCCGCTTCACCGGAAACAGCAAAGGGAGGTTCAGCTGCTGCTGGATCGGGTGCTGGGCCGCCAAAACTGTTCGGCCAGTAGTTCGGTCCGCCACCACCGTTGGCATCAAAACGCATGAAGCCGTCACGCTGATAGCTCATCTCGGGAGCTGCCTTGGGTGCGTTTACAGGCAGCAGGTGATAGTTGGGCCCCAGCCTATGAATGTGGGTATCATGATAGGAGAAAAGCCTCGCCTGGAGCATTTTGTCTGGAGAGGCTGCTATCCCCGGCACCAGATTCCCGGGACTGAATGCGGCCTGCTCAACTTCGGCAAAATAGTTTTCTGGGTTGCGATTCAGCACCAGTCGGCCCACTTCAATGGGTGGCACCTCAGCGTGAGGCCACACTTTGGTAATGTCAAAGATGTCCCAGGCAAACTCCCTGGCTTGCTCGGGGGTCAGGATCTGCACCTGCATGGTCCAGGAAGGATAGTCACCCTGCTCAATGGCCTGGTAAAGGTCGCGGGTAGCCTGGTCAGGATCCTCGCCGGCCAGTCTGGTGGCCTCCTCACGGGTCAGGTTCTCAATGCCCTGGTCTGTCTTGAAGTGGTACTGAACCCAGAAGTACTCCCCCTTGCTGTTGTACCATTTGAAGGTGTGGCTGGAGTAGCCGTTCATGTGGCGATAGTTTTTCGGGGTGCCGCGGTCTGAAAAAAGGATGGTCACCTGATGGATGGACTCTGGCGTGAGAGAGAGAAAATCCCAGAACATGTCGGCATCAGGCAGATTGGTAGCCGGATGGCGTTTTTGAGTGTGAATGAAATCCGGGAACTTCAGCGGGTCGCGGATAAAGAAGACCGGTGTATTGTTCCCTGTCATGTCATAGTTTCCTTCCTCAGTGTAAAATTTGATGGCAAAACCCCGCGGATCGCGAGCGGAGTCCGGGGAGCCCTTCTCACCACCTACCGTGGAAAAGCGCACGAATACTTCGGTGCGTTTGCCCACCTCTGAAAGGAACTTTGCCCTGGTGTACTTGGTCACATCCGCAGTAACTTCAAAGTAGCCGTAAGCGCCGGCGCCCTTGGCATGCACCACTCTCTCTGGAATGCGCTCCCGGTCGAAGTGCGCCAGTTTTTCGAGCAGGTGGACATCCTGCATCAACACCGGTCCTCGTGCCCCAGCGGTGAGACTGTTCTGATCATCCGCCACAGGTATCCCAAATGCGGTGGTCAAAATCTTTTTCTTTGCTGCCATAACACACCTCCTTTTTGCGTCATTATGACGATTCGCCTTTTTCTCTAGATAATTTGCCCGAAGATCATCAGCTCCCCTATCCACCTCCCTTCTTCGAGCAGCGGTTCTTTCTTTATTCCTCCCGTCTGACCGGCCCGCGGCTCTTTACCGTTGACAGGAAAACTGATTAACTCTGATATAAGAGCTTAACCTATACCGTATTAACTCCTATTAACAATCAAAAAGAGAGAAACTATCTTCATCTGGACTTGCAAACATCGCAATAGCCCTCCAGATGAACCACCTGCTCCACAACAACAAATCTTTTTGCTATCTGTGCCGGAATCTCGAGGGCGTCATATGATGGATTCTTGAAATCCACTATTTTGCCACATTCGAGACAGCGGAAATGGTGATGCGGCTCAAGGTTTGGATCAAATCTCTTGGGGTCACCAGAACTCTCCACCAGCTTTGCCAGTCCGATCTTGTGGAATGTCTGCAATGTGCGGTTTACCGTATCCAGGGAAATGTTGGGCAGGTATTTTCTCACACTATTGAAAATCATCACCGCTGAGGGATGCTGGCCGGACGATATCAACTCTTTGTAGATAACAACCCTTTGAGGAGTGATGCTGAGGCCATTTTCACGGCAGACGCGCTCAAAGGCGCGCAGCCTCTCATCACTGTTGTCGATTTGCTCATCCAGGTACACTAGCATTCCTCTCCTGGGGTAATGATGTCAAGCCACAGGCAGCAAAGCATTTGGCGGGCCTGTCTTTCAAGCCAATCTAGGATTCTATCCTATATCGTATCAACTCTTATTTGTCAACCAATAATTTTAGCCCCGGGAAATTGGCAACTCTGGCAAATTTGATCCAGGGAGGTGATCAGCTAGCGTCCGAGAGCGATGTGTCCACAGAGAAACAAAAGAATTCTCGCTTTCTGCTGTTGAAAGAATTCTAGCATTTCAACAAGCCTATCCACATCCGCCACCGCATCTGAAGCCATCTCCCTCAACAGTCGAAAAAAATGTTGCGCCGACATGGAGGCCCATTCAAAATATGTATCAACCTCTTCTTTATTGAATTCCCACCCTGCATTTCGGCTGTACTCTGCAGTCTTCATCCTGCCACGAAGATTGCTCAAATAGCGCACCACATCTACAGGAATAGTCTCAGGCTTGACAAAATGGAGGCTGATCATCCGGTGGATTCCTTCATGAGTTTTTGGCTCTATGCCCACAGTCAAGAGCAGGGCTTTCGCAGTGTGCTCCAGGAAAAAATAGAGATCCGAGGTGGCTTTCCTGAATCTTGCTGCTCTGTACTTAGGATTCGGGTCAAGGGGGGAAAGGCCAGTCGCTGGTAGGCGGCGAGAACATATCCCTGTTTCTAGTTCACAGCGGGCAGCAGGAGATGGCCCTATGTCCTATTGACTGCCC
>JAFDGZ010000047.1 GCA_019309045.1 Deltaproteobacteria bacterium
ATTCGACAGCAAACGATTATTAGGGGACTCGCCGTCCCCTAAAAACCCCTGCTTTAAAATGATGCCATTCATCCCACAAGCAAGCTTATGGGATTTCTGGCATATCTGGTTAAATTGCATGTTAAAAACATGCTATAGATAACTACAAACGACTACAAACAAGAACCGATCGGGGGAAGAACAAATGACAGTCAGAGAGCTGCAGAAAATGGCCAGGGAAATGGGTGTGAAGACTTCAGGGTTGAAAAAAGCAGATCTCATCAGAACTATTCAGACAGCAGAAGGAAACTTTGACTGCTTTGGTACTGCAGGCGACTTCTGTGATCAAGTGAACTGTCTGTTTCGGTCTGATTGTCTGCGTCCCCGAAACAGCTAGCATAAAGGAGGAATGTATGGCGAGAATTCTGCTAGTGGATGACGAAGAACATATTCGTCAGTACTATTCTATGGAGCTATCCGAGGAAGGCCATGAGGTATCTTCCACAGCCACGGGGCACAACTTGTTGGCAAGGATAGAGCATTTCAAGCCGGAAGTGGTACTTCTGGACATCCGACTTGTGGATTACGACGGCCTGGAGCTGCTTCAGGAGATCCGCAGGCGCCACTATGACCTGCCGGTCATTCTGTGTACTGCCTACGATACCTACAAGTACGACGACAAGGCCATGGCAGCAGACTACTATATAGTGAAGTCATTCGACTTGACTAAACTGAAAGTAGCAATTTCCAAAGCCTTAGAAGCAAATCGATCCTTTCAGGCTACCGGAACTCACATTTGACCCAGATTTATTTTTCCCAACTGTTACTGAGCAAGAGATGTGAAGACCTGGGAGTGTTATTGTCTTAGACCGTAATATTTACCAAAACGACGGTGGAGTCGGGACAGATGATTTTTAGGATCTCGGCAAAACTCCTCAGCCGTGATGTCAAGCCAATCACGACAGATCTCACCACTCGTTGCTTCACGTGAAGCGTTCTGGACTGATATAGCCGCAGGTTTCGAAGTCCCATCATGACGCACAAGTCCAGAAAATCGTTCCGCAGCATTGAGGTTCAATGGAGGCCAGTCCCAGACCGAGGGATGATAATCAGACCAGGAATGCCAGAGTGCACCGGCCAAGCCGATCTTAGCAGCCAGGCTGAGCACTTCGGCTACAAATTGGCTTGCCTCTTCGTCGACCGCAAAAATGCCGCTGCCTTTACCGTCAGAATCCAGAGAGGTCTCGTTGCCACTTGCAGGTTTGGTCGATACTCCAAAGTCATTGATGAGCACTGGCTTTGCGGTCAGCCACGCCGTAATTGCTCCAATAAAAGGAGCCAGAGCACTGTCAGGACCGCCGCCAGACCAGGGGGAGGAAGAGGACAGGCCGGCCACTGCAAGAAAGTCCAGGTGAGATGCGGGCGCCAAAACGTCAACCGTCGGATTTTCCTCTAGATCCTTTAAAGATATGCTGAGAGTAATAGCCACTGACTTTGCTCTCTCTCTGAGAGTCTCTGTGAGGGCTTGCAGCCAGATGCGGGCAGCAGACTCATCTGGAGCTCTGCTCCAGATGCCAGGCTGGTTTCCCAGGTCCCAGAAGAGCAGGGCAGGGTGGCCGGCAATTGCGGTGGTCAACTCTTTTATAAAGTAGATCTGGGATTCTATGAGTTCTGGTTCCTCATATGGGTTGCGGGGTCGGTTGTGGCGAATTTTGTCTGCAGAGAATACCGGCAAGTTGTCTTCCGCCTGGGAAGCCAGCAGCATCCAGGGGGGCAGCCAAACCATGCCGCTGCAGTAGCCAGTAAAAAGGCTGACTGTCAATTTCAGCTGATGATCTGCCGCAAGCTCTGCCGCCTTGACCAGCCTATCCAGCATGAGGGTGGAGACTTTTCTGGGGGCGGGCTGGAAGTCTTCCCACAGCAAGTAAATCCTGAGAAGGGAAAGGTTGAGACTGGCCGCTCGGGCAAAATCTTCCTTGATCAGGGCAACGTCGAATCGCCGCCACATGAACATTGCTGTACGTGAAGGCCAGTAATTTGCGCCAACAAGAAATTCTTCTCTACTCATCATGGACGTCCTCTAGATTCATCACAATGTCCAGGCTAGAGTTCCAGTTTCAGAGGCCCCACCTCCTCGATGGTTGCTGGCTGCCATTTTGGTTGATCATCTTTGTCTATGAGCCTGGCGCGCACCCCCTCGAAATAATCATGGTGGGCAAACATGAAGCGCGCCGCTTCAAGATCTGCCTGCAGAACTTCTTCGATAGGGCGACCCTCGTTGTGCCTGAGAAGTTTCAGAGTGAGGACGAGTGCCGTGGGCGACCTTTCCGACAGTCTGAAAAATACGCCCTCGCAAAGAGGAGTCTGAATGCTGCACTGCCGGAGAGAGGTCAACATTTCGACAACAGAGTGTGCTCCGGCAAAGTAGGAAGCCACCCACTCATCCATCTCGGCTTTGGCAGGAATGTGAGGCTCGAGAAAGGGTTCGAGAGCATCGGCAAGCAGCCTGGCTCCTGGTGGTCTTTCTGGGGGGAGTGGTGCGGTATAATCACGCAACAGCTCGAGACACTGGTCAAGGTTGCCTCCTCTTACGAGGTGGGTGGCGAAGCCCACACGTACTGCTTCTGCTCCAACCATTTCATAGCCGGTGAGTCCGAGGTATTCGGGATATCCTGCAGGACATTTTTCGAACATCCAGCCAGTAGCTCCCACGTCTGGAAAAAATCCGATGCGCGTCTCTGGCATGGCCATTCTGGTGCGATCAGTGGCCAGGACAATATCAGCACCGGCTGCCAGCCCAAGACCTGCACCCATGGTTATGCCATCAGCCAGTACCACAACTGGCTTGGGAAAATGGTGCAGCCGCAAGCAAAGGTCGTATTCTTCCTGGAGAATGAGATCCGGCCTCATCACTTTCTTGTCAACAATGGCCTGAGCCAAGGCTTTGATATCTCCACCTGCACAAAAGCCCTTTTCTCCAGCGCCAGAAAAGACAACGAACTGCAAAGAAGCATCTTCTTCAACCTCGTCGAGGCACTGTTGGATAAGCCGGATCATTTCCAGGTTCAGGCTATTCAAGACCCGCGGCCGATTTAGAACAATTTTAACCATTGTTTTTCCACGAAGTACAAAAACCGATGGATCAGTCTGGGTCGTCACTGGCTTCACTCCTGTTCCTTCTCCTGTAAAACAAACCTGCCCCCTTCTGGTCAGGCCTGAGTGCCAGGGCAGGGATGTATCTGTCGTAGACATTGCAGTCCTCTGATGCTATCAATAACAACCATTATCCCGCCTGCAGCCGCGGCTGCAGGTCATGATGTTTTGCCGCCGAATTCTTTCAGGATAGAGCAGAGGTTGAGCAAAGGCAACCCCAACCCTGCCAGCAAGTATATTAGAGGTGCAAGCAGATGAATCCACAGGATTTGCTTTTTTTCAAGCAGTGGTTTGCTGATTATGTGGCTGAATTTCTCACTGCCAACGGGGAACAGAACAAGGCCATCCTTCTCAAACAAGAGCACACTGAAAGAACATGTAGAGAGATCACCCTGCTGGGTGCCGAACTGGGTCTGGACAACTCTTGCCTGCTGGTGGCTGAAACAGCGGCCCTTTTGCACGATGTTGGCCGCTTTCCCCAGTGGGCCAGATACGGCACCTTCATAGACTGCAAGTCCGAAGACCATGCACAGCTTGCCCTGGCTGTGCTGCACAGTCACAAGATTCTGCAGCGAATTCCAGCCAAGGAAGGCCAGGCAATCCTGGAAGCTATTCGTCTCCACAGCAGCAGGCAAATTCCGCACGATTTGCCTGCTCACATTCTGTTTCTGACGAGGTTATTGAGGGATGCAGACAAATTGGATATCTGGAGAATAGTGATTGAGCACGCTTGTGCCAATATGCTGCTGGAGGAGGCTGTCAGCGGTGCTGCTTCCCGGGACAATAGGTGTTCTGCGCCGCTTGTCAGCGATCTTCTCCAGGGGAAGATGCCGGACTTCAATCTGGCAAAGAATCAAGCTGATTTGAAGCTTGTTCGACTCGGCTGGGTCTTCGACCTGAACTTCAACGTTACCTGCCGGCAGGTGCTGCAGAGACTATATGTGGAACGAATCTGCGAGACGCTTCCTCCTGGGGTGGAGGTGAGCCACATTGAGCACACTCTGAGAACCTATCTCGAGGACCGCAGCGCTCAGGAAAGCAAAACAGAGAGTGGTTGCCGGCCCAGATGATCACATCACTTCCGGAGTGCAGTAACCACCTGACTTGTCACGCATAAGAGAGTCCACAACTCCGCGAAACTCGTCAAAGTGGAACGGTTTGGGAATGATCGCATCAAATGGTGAATGCTCGGGCATGGTGCCAAAATCCCAGGCGGTCACCAGAGCCACCCTGACACCGGGCGAGGTCTCCTTGACAATGCGACCAAGTTCCCATCCCGACAGCCGCGCCGTTGACAGGTCAGTGAGGATTAGTTGGAACTGACCATGACGGAACTTTTCGAGTCCTTCCAGACCATCTTGAGCAGTGGTCACCTGGTAGCCCCTGCGGGAAAGAACTGTTTTCAAAAGAGCTAGGGCGTCCTGGTTCTGATCGACGATGAGAATGTGAGCCTGGTGTCCCTGATACGATTGGTTCTCCATGATCCCCCCCTTGTTCTCATAAACAGTCAAAAATGAACAGGGATTACACGAAACCAATTTAGCTGAAATATTTTGAAGAGTCTGTGTTGCATCTACACATGACTCTGACAGCAGATTTCCCAGTACCTTGGACTGCGAAGTTAACCTCTCAGTACCCCAGCAGGCGTAATAAGGGTGTTTTGCACTTTTCTTCATCTCGCAATAGAGTCACTCTCTCGTCTCAATCTCTCTGGCCGACTGATTCCAAGTGAAAAACTTCTGTTACTGCCAGATTTTGGATTTCTCTCAGGCCTCGTCTTTCCAGTTCATCCATGGCATGCAGCTCTTTGATGCGAGCATAAATTCCCGGACTCAGAAAACTTTCTCCATCCCTTGGACGGCGGATGCCGAACTTGACCCTACGGCGTTCTTCGGCGTCCATGTCTTCAATAACTTTCTTTGAGGCCCAGACTGTTCCTCCCCTGGCCAGACTGCACAGTTTAACGGTTTCAAGCAATGATTCACCCATAACAGTGAACTCGAAGGCCAGCGAAGAAGGTACTGTGCCGAGCCATTCGCGGCCGCAATGAACACCTATGTTCATGAAGATAGTATTGCTCCAGGCCTTCTGGTATTTCCACTGCTTGTCAATGGTAGTTGTCAGTCGAACGAGTTCACACGCACACTCCAGGGCCTGCGTGAGGTATTGTCTGGGGGATTCTGGAATGGAAGGGAAAAAGGCCACAATGCCTTCGTGAATAGAACGCCCAGGGGTGCCGCCATGACGCTGAACGCAGTGATGACACATAAGAGTGAGTTGATTGATCAAATCGAAGTACTCCGAAGCAGGCAGGGCTGTTCTGAGGTGGAGAGTCGATTCAATTCTCGCTGCCAGGAGACAGAGGTCGGTCAGAGAGGGAATTCTTTGCGCCAGGACGCTCTTGATCAGTTTTTCCCGCCCCATGAGCAGATTCAGTATTTGTTCGAGCTGCATTGAAGCAGGTGTGTAAAGCAGAAGAGTGCCTTCCCGAAAATCACTCGAAAACAGGGTTCTGTGTAGGATTTTGCCAGTATGGGTTCGCAAAGGAAGACTCTGCTGGGTGATGGGCCGCTCTTGAATACTTTCTGCCTGGTGCCACAACCTTTTGAGCGTGCCGCTATAGTCTCTCTCTGAATCCCTGAAGACAGCCTCAGTAAAATCCTCTTTCAGCTCCCTTTTGGCGATTTTGAGATGAGCTATCACGGCCTCTTGCCAGTTGCTGAATCTTTTCTCCAGTCCATCCTCGAGAAATAATCGGAACAGGTTGCGCTTGGGCGCAGAAGGAATGCGACGTATACGCTTCTTGAAGAGCTCCCTTTCGGCCTTTTCGTTGATCCAGACTATCTCCCACCTTTCATTTACCAGTATGGCAGGGAAAACAATTTGCTCCATGGTGGGGTATATTGCTTCCACTAGAGTGTCCAGCTGCACGGCGCTTTCTTCAGCAACTTGCCTTTTGAAATAGTCGGCTATTTCTCCCATTCGCATTCCTGATGACTTCAATTCCTGGATCTTCAGAATTCGATCCACAACCCAAACAGGAAAGTAACCGATTTTTGTTGGTCCGCCAGGTTCATCAGGTTTGCGTACGGTAGGTGGTGGGATGAGATGGAGGGAGATATAGTTGTTCAGCGTGGCCCGTGATATGCCTGTGCGAGCCAGGATTTCCTTGCTGGAAATGGTCCGAGTGTCAGAAGAACTACCCAAACCGTACCCCTCATATCAACTTAATACAGACGAACAAACGGCGAGTGGTTTATACAGTACATTTTTACTGTCTTTTTGTCAAGAACTTTTTTTATACAGACGAAATTTTTTTAGTCTAGCTATTTAATGTGTTATTACCGCATGTTATGCGCAATAGAGCGCTTGAATTATCTAACTGTCTAATACAAAAACACATGAATAGCTATATTAGCATCTACTGTCTAACTAAAAAAACAGCTATTTAGACAGTACAAATCAATCTACGCCTTGCTTGCCACTGCCTGGCAAGCTGCTCGGCAGTGTAAAATCTTGCAGACAGCTGTGCCTCTTGCACGCCCTTCTTGACAACTGCATGGCCGCAGTTAGAATGCATGACAAGTTCTTTTTCGCACCTTTCCTGGAGGTATACCCTGCCGTGGAGACTAGAGGCCAGTTTGCCAGCCTTTTCCAGTCGCCCTTGTTGAAGGGTCTAATGATGAGGGCTAAAAAGCTGGGACAACCTCTCTATTTGGTGGGCGGCTACCTGCGCAACATTCTTGCTGGCAGGCCTACGACTGAAGTAGATGTAGTTACCACAAATGCAGAAGGCCTTGCTTGTTCTTATGCTGCCGAAGCAGGTGTTCGCCCTGTACGCATTGACCAGAAATTTGGAACCATTCGCTTGCTGGCTGCTTCTGCAGAGCTGCACAGGGAGGTCGATAAGATTGATGTCTCTCCTCTGCGGGGTGTATCGATAACTGAGGACCTCAGACAACGTGACTTTACGGTTAATGCCGTAGCCATTGATCTGCTCATTTGTGATGGTCGTGGTGAGGTAGAGCTGATAGATCCACTCGGCGGTGTGGCTGATATAGAAGCTCGACGACTACGTCTGTGCAGCGCTGAATCATTTGCACAAGACCCCTTGAGAATTCTCAGAGGGTACAGACTCATGGCTACCCAGGGGTTCCTGTTTGATCCGGAAACACATGCTGCAGTACTCGAGCAGCGCCAGGGGTTGAAGAGGATTGCTGTGGAGAGAATCAGAGATGAGCTTTCTCTAATCCTCTCTACAGACAGAACAGCTGATATTTTTCAAATGCTGGATGCAGATGGCGTTTTGCCACTTATCCTGCCAGAATGCGAACCTATGCGGGGTTTGGAGCAGAATGATTACCACCATCTCGATGTCTGGCAGCATAGTTTGGCTGCCCTTAAGGCCCTGGAAACGGTTCTGCATGACCCGACAAGTATTTTGGACCGGTTCGCCACTGAAGCTATGGAGGTCATAGCTGAGCCGATAAGTTCAGATAGAAGGCGGCTAGACCTGTTGAAGCTGGCCACTTTGATTCATGACATCGGCAAGCCTCGGTGCAGGTCGGTGGATGAGTCAAATACGGTGCACTTCTACAGCCATGACAAGGCGGGTATTGCCTTAGCAAGGGACCTTTGCCTACGTCTGCGGTTCAGCAAGGCCGAGACCAGCTTTGTAAGCAAATTGGTTGGCCATCACATGTGGTTGATTCATCTGTTCAGATTAGGCCAACCTTCGAACAAGGCCCTTTCCCGCTTTTTCAGGTTGGGGCCTGAGCTTTTCTGGCCTCTGCTGTTTCTCTTTCTGGGAGATTACCTGGCAACTCTTGGGCCCCGGTCCTGGAGAGGCGATAGAACTCTCCTTCGACAACGATTGCTCGACTGGTTGAATTACTATGAGAGTACCCTGCAGCCAAAAGAAGATGCCCCGCCGCTGGTAAACGGTCGGGATCTGATAAAGCATCTCGGTATAGAACCTGGTCCTGCAGTGGGGAAGTTGCTCGAGCAGTTGTCTGATCTGCAGTGGCGAGGAGAGATCAAGAGCAGAAAAGAGGCCCTCCAAAGAGCTGCAGACCTCTTTGCTGAAATGCAAGAATCTGAGCATGAATCAAGCTGATAAAGCAGCCAAGAGTGGTTGCTGCGTTAGGGCAGGGGAAGCCTGCGGCGACAATGCTACCGTATGCAAAGGAGAAAGAGTATGTTCGCTCCCCAGGAGTTTTTTGATCTGAGCAGCTGGCCGCATCTGGAACTGTTTGCAGAAGACAAACCAGTATGGGAGGTCTTGCGCCTGCTAAAAACGTATATATCTGACCTTCTCAAGCCCAATGTTGCAGAGATTGCCTCCTTGGGCCCAATGCTCGCAAAAACAGTTGTTCTCTACCAGGATGAACTTATTGATAGAGATTTTCAGCTGATTCCCGGTGATGCCACCAAGAAGACTTTCAGGGTTATCCATGGTGGCCGGGAGCTGTCGGGCGCCACAGTTCTGTATGCGGGATGCTGTCTTATGGACAGCAATATCTCCCTGGGGCCAGGGGTGGTTGTAGAACCGGGTGCGCTCATCAAGGGCCCTGCTATCATCGGTGCACATTGTGAAGTGCGTCAGGGTGCTTACCTTCGTGGCCATTGCCTTGTCGGAGACGGTTGTGTGGTGGGGCACACCACCGAAATGAAGCACGCTGTCATGTTGCATGGCGCCAAGGCGGGACATTTCGCTTACATTGGCGACAGCATTCTGGGCAGCAGCACCAACCTGGGAGCAGGAACCAAGCTGGCCAATCTGAAAATAATTGATACTCCAGTGACAGTACGTTTTGCAGGAGAAACGTACGACACTGGTTTGAGAAAATTTGGCGCTATCATCGGAGACAACAGCGAGACCGGCTGCAACTCGGTGACAAACCCGGGCACTTTGCTGGGACCTCGATGCCTTGTCTACCCCGGTGTGTCGGTCAAGAGCGGCTATTATCGGCGTCGTTCCATTATTCGCTGATGAGGCCGCTTGGATGGTCACCCACATCGTTGCCATCAGGCACTGGCTCCAGGTTGGTCCGCAGCACTGCAGCAATGAACGCTTCTGTAATAGACTGGCAGGCAGATAGTTAGCAAAAAACTCTTGAGCGGCTTGCCCGGAAGGTTGCTGCCTTGCACTTGCAGAGGAAAGGGGTTGGATATTTTTCTCAGGCACCCAGCATATATAGGCAACAAGGGGTGTGGCGAAGTGTGTCGGCAATTACCGAATATATAAAGAAGAGGCTAGGGGAGTTGCCAGCATGCAGCAAATCCTCTAGTTCCTATTTGTGAGTTATTCTAGTTGATTATCAAAATTAAGCGTTGACAAACGCTCACTGATCATATACACATAGTCTGAGGGTTGCCGAGCCAGCAACATTATTTTGCGGTCAATGGGCTCGGAGCGTTCCCGGAGGAAGAGGACTAACTTGCCAGGATGGTTTTTGGAGGCATGCATGAACAAGAGTCAGTTGATTGAGCGATTAGCCAAAAAGGAGGGTCTCACTGTTAAGAATGGGGCTGCTGTGGTAAACGTGGTTTTCGAATCCATGTCTGAAGCACTCGCCAGGGGCGACCGCGTCGAAATCAGAGGCTTTGGGAGCTTCAAAGTTAAAGATTATGGCAGCTATCAGGGCCGCAACCCCAAGACCGGCGAGATCATCAAGGTCAAGGAAAAAAAACTTCCTTATTTCAAAGTCGGCAAAGAACTCAAAGAACGGGTAGACAGGTGAAACACCATCCTGGATATTGCTGTACTTTCATTGTTGCCCTGCTTGCCGAAGACGATTTATTTGACACTGCTGGAAAGTAAAGGACCCGCCATAAATTCATCTTGCCTGCACTACCTCTTTTCCAGGCTGTAAATAGCTCGAGCAAAACCAGCCACACAAGCATGAGAAAGTGGCCAGGGGACCGCTGCAAGCAGCTTGTCCACGACAAGGCAGTAGAAAAATGACTGGATCCGGGGATATGGAGAACAGTTTTTGCTTGATCCGTAAGGCATACGAAGAGTTTTACAGGGATCTGAGTCGTCGAGGTGAGTTTCCTTACCGCAGCACCAGAGCAGGCATGTGGGCAACTTCAGACGCTGAGGAAGTTTTCAGGGCATTTCGTTATTTTCAGGTGGAAAAATACCGCCACTTGGCTGACCTGGGCAGCGGGGATGGCAAGGTGGTTTTACTAGCATCACTGTTTACCAGAGCAACCGGCTACGAGATTGATGAAAAACTGCACCATATTGCCTGCCACCTGCAAAAGATTCTTGGCATAGAGCGTGCCACTTTCGTGCAGCAGGATTTTCTTACAGCTGACCTCAGCCGACACGATCTGCTCTACCTTTATCCAGACAAGCCTTTGAGGGCTTTGGAGGACAAACTGCATGGAAGCTGGACCGGTTCTTTGCTGGTGCATGGACCCCACTTCCCGCCGCAGCATTTTCTTGAGGTTGTGCAGGCGCCTTCTGCAATCGGCAAATTCACCCTGTATACCTTTATCGCAAACCGGTGAAGTCATCATGCAGCTTCCGTCCTACTTGCAGTTGTTTCAGTCGGGTGAATTGGCTAGGCGAGTAGAGCAGGCCATGAGACGACTCCGGCAGTGTGACCTCTGTCCGCACAGCTGCGGAGTCAATCGTCTGGAGGGTGAAGTCGGTTTTTGTGCCACCGGCGCCCACCCTGTGGTGAATGACACCATGCCGCATTTTGGTGAGGAAAGCGTCCTGGTGGGTTCCGGAGGCTCTGGGGCCATCTTCTTTTCTCATTGCACAATGGCATGCATCTTCTGCCAGACTCATGACATCAGCCAGAGGGGACAGGGGACCGAGATTGACAGCAGCCGTCTAGCTGAACTCATGCTTCTTCTCCAAAGCGATGGCTGCCACAACATAAATCTCATAACCCCTACACACGTTGTTCCACAAATACTGGCTGCGGTGCAATTGGCAGCAGCTGAGGGATTACACCTGCCTCTGGTATACAATACCAGCAGCTATGAGACTCTGACTACGCTCGAACTTCTGGCAGACGTGGTGGACATCTATCTGGCTGACTTCAAGTTCTGGCACAAGAGCACCGCAAGAGAGCTCTGTGGTGTGGAGGACTATCCAACAGTTGCCCGTGAGGCCCTCAAGAAAATGCAGCAGCAGGTCGGGAACTTGCACCTCGATGACAAAGGGCTGGCCACATCCGGCTTGCTGGTGCGCCATCTGGTGTTGCCAGGCTACCTTAGAGACACAGCAAGAGTCCTCGATTTCATTGCTAGGGAAATTTCAGTCCATACCTATGTAAATCTTATGGGACACTATCGCCCCTGTGGACAAGCCCAGCACCATCCTGTTCTCAATCGCACCCTGCGGGCCAGCGAGTACCATGCTGCCAGACAAAAGGCCCTGGAAGTGGGGTTGCACAGACTGGACCAGACTCATGTGCACCTGTATGAACATTTCTTTTCGCCGGATGAATAAGGAGGACAGCTGTACTGCCTCAGGAGAGTTTGCCTGGATGGCTGTGCGGCTTGCCTTCAAACTTATTGGCAAAGCACCATTGACAGCAGCTTGTCGATTTGATCGAGTAAACGGCGGTAAAGCCCGCCATAACTCTTGCTGCCGTAGCAGTGGATGCAATTGAAAATCTCCTTTTTTACTTTGTTGGTATCTGCACGCACAATCGATGCGCTACGCCCCATGGCGTCACCTTGCAGACATTGGAGCTCGCCTTGCAGTAAAGCCCGCCCTTTCGGGTAAAATTGTTGCCACAAATCGCCCAGAATTCTCAGCTGCTGGCAAAGCTCCCGGGTTACCGCCTTGCCCCCTGGATCAGTAGAGGTTTGGCATCCTTCAAGTTCTCTCAGCAGTCCACGCAGCAACACACAGACGGTGCCGAACTCAGCCCCACGAATGCCTCGTTTCCATTGAAGGAGCCAGGGATTTCTCCAGGACCAAATACCGCATCGTGCTCCAAAGGAGACCAGTTCATCAGCTTGCTGTGCCACCTGTTTGAGTGTGTCAAGACTTTCCTCGTCCACCAGTAAAGTCGGCGTCTCAGTGCGCCTTTTGCTCTCCGCTTGGCAGGCTGAAGTTGCCAGGAGATCATGCCAAAGGTTAAAAAGCGCCAGGTTCCCAGCTTCATCTCCAGGGGTCTCGAGATGGGGGTAAGAGAGCACCACGCGACCCTCTCCATATTGGCCCTCTATGATGGCAGGTTCATCCAGCAACATTTCCGGATTAAGGTTGATCTCGTATTCTCTTTCCAGGGAACTCCAGTCGAGGCCTGCTGCTTCAGCCTGATGCACATTTAGATCTGAAACGCAGAAATCCTTTTCAGGATGACCGTATCGACCAAGAACCGTCAGGTTTTCCTGATCAAGGATATCAAATTGTGAAGGCCACCACACCTGCAAGGGCACTGCCTCGCCTAGTCCCCACCAGAGAGGATGGTTGCTGCTCTGGCGAACCTGTATAGAGCCGCTGAAGTTGGGCAACCGATCCCACATTGCCTTTCGCGCCACGGGCACCAGCCCCAAGCCTTCATCCACTTGCAAGGCCAGGCCAGCACCGCCACAAATGCCGAGATATCCTCCGCCTTTCTGAACAAAACGACGTACCTCCTCCCGACCATCATGACCAAGTGCCTTACTTTTAAGGTGTGCCCAACCGCCGGGAACAATCAGGAGCGAATAGTGGGAAAGGGTGTGCTTTCTTACCTGAGAGGCAGAGAGGAGCTCGAAAAAAAAACCCAGATCTTTCAGAACAGATACTGCAATATACCCCCAGAGAAAAGACTTCTCCATAAGGAGTGCTGCAGGTGTGCGCTTCAGTTCTACAAGATGGTGTCTGTCAGACGCAGAAATAACCACAGGCTCAGTCTCGGTGAGCGATTCTGCCTGCAGCAACGATCCGAAGACCAGGTCTCCGGCAGCCGCCACAGAGTTCGATGGACCTTGCCAGCGGTATACCTTTTCTCCACGGCTCAGAGCAGAATGGGCTGCGCGAATAGCTGCGGCAGTTGAATCTGATCGTGACAAGTGGAGACAGCTCTCGGTCTGACTCATGTAACCTGACAAAAATCCTTTCTAGCTGGAAATATCAAACTTCCTAGATGCCGCGGAGTTCACCACAATCGGGGCAGATCCAGGTAACGGAATTGCCGCTGATACCCCACTGGTTCTCCTGCATGCATCGCAAGCAAATCTGGAAACCGCAAGGGCAGGTCCAGCAGAACTTCTGCTCCTGACGGCAGCAATGGCAGAAATATTTTTCCTTCCTCCACCTTCTCGATTTTCTAGGTTGCTCCATCGTTTCCATTGTGCCATCCATTTTCCTGCCAGGAAACACTCAAAAATCTTGCATACCTTTCTTTCGGTCCGTCTATCTTCCTATTCGGGGATCTTGTGGCGAAGCCCAACCTCGACTGCATGATTTGGGATCAAGATATCTGCCATTTCCTTTACACGCTTGGCACTCTCATAGGCTGCAATAGCATCAGTGTGCACTCCAGGCGCTACCACCGGCCCCACCTTGGGAAAATTTTCAGCATTGCAACAAAAACCGGTAATGATTGCGGTACCTTTTTCTGTACTTACCGCAACAGATTGTCCACCAGGCGTATGTCCGGGAGTAAAGAGAAGCCGAACTCCCGAAATGATTTCCACGTCTCCCTCCACAGGCACCACTTCCGAGTCATTGAGAAGGTCCGAGTAATACCGATGGTCGATAGGGTGGGGCGCCTTAAAAAAATCGAGCTCCGCCTGTTGCACGTAAACTTTGGCATTCTTGCACTTGTAAGTATTCTCACAGTGATCGTTATGAAGATGAGTCTGAATGACGATGTCCACATTTTCAGGCGTGAGGTCCACCTTGCTCAAAGCTTCTTCAAAATTCATAATTGATAAACCGGTCTCCTCAACAGCTCTGGAAGAAATCATGAACTCTTCCATCCCAGTGTCGACCAAAATCTTCTGGTCTCCACCTTCTAGGTAAAAGACGTAAATGGGCAGCCAGATCCGCTTGCCGTATCCACGCTGGTAGGTCATTATTCCCTGGTCCGTTTCATTGATGCCAACTGCCAGGGGATGAATGACATAAATACTCATTTCTATCGGCCTCCGTGCTCAAGGTTTTCAGATGAATCTTTCGTAGAAATTATTCGTTACCCTCTTCTTGCCGTTGCCGCCAACTGGAGTACCACAGACAAAAGTCGTACATCCCCTGATAGCGGTCCACTTCGCGATAGAGCCCCTGAGAGATTTCCATGACCCCTTTTACATACTCCACTGAGTAATCTGTTATGCGCCGTTCGGCGAAATATCTCTCGTGCAGTTCATGACCCGAATCGATGCTCACCTCTTCGCCCTTGGCCTGCTGCTTCAATTTGTACATCGGGGGCTCTTTGGGAAGCATGAAAGGATCCCAGTTGTCATAGCCTTTCTTGATGATGCGCTTCTGCGACCGGGGAGACATGGCCTCAAAAAGTTCTCGCTTTTTCTTTTCCTTCTCAGGTGTGAGCTTTGCCATTGCCTGCTGTCCTGTATACTTTCAGCTTGACCTCTTCTTGTAAGCGTCACTCTAGCCAATCACTACTGTTCAGTATGGTCCCTGCCATATTCGCACGGTTTCAGAATCTCCAATTCATCAGGAGTGGCAGGTCTGACCTTCTCCACTCTTACCTTATAGCGCAATGCCTTGCCGACAAGCGGGTGATTGTAATCGAGGACAACCCGGTCCTGTCGCTTCTCCAGCACGCGATAACTGAAACTCACCAGGTGGTCCGGGTTGATGGCTCTCACCCAGGAGCCTTCTACCAGGTCCCTGCCCTGGGGAAACTCGTCAAAGGTTTTCTCCTGGATAAGAGAGGGATTGTGCTCACCAAAGGCTTCCTCAGGGCTGAGGGTGAACTCGACCTCGTCTCCTTCGCTCAGGTTCTTCAGCTTTTGCTCTAAGGCCGGGAGAATCTGATTATAGCCGGTCACGAATTCCATGTGAGCAAGGCCCTCGCGGGGGTCTCCTTTGACAATCTCACCGTTCTCCAGTTGCACAGTATATTTCAAGCTTACGTAGGTGTTTTGCGGTTGAATATCCACCTCAGTCCTCTCCCTGTTCTGCTGCGCTGCAGCCCAGTTCCGCTGCCAATTCAGGGTTTACCTGAAAACCAAGTTCCAGCGCCTTCTGGCAATGGCTCCTGGCCTTGTCAATGTTTCCAGCTGCATGATAAGCATGCACCAGGTTGTTGTGAGCCAAAACAAAATCAGGCTTCAACTCCAGGGCTTTCAGGTTCTCTCTAATCGCCTGCTGGGGATCACCTTTCAATAAATAGGCCCCACCCAAATTGGCGTGCGCCTCGGCAAGTTTGGGTTCTAGCTCGAGCGCCCTGCGATAGGCAGCCATTCCTTCGTCAATTTTTCCTTGTTGAATCAAGGCAAAGCCAAGATTGCTGTGAGCGAGGGGATGATCCGGATCTATCTCCAGGGCCTTTCTGTTGGCCTCCACACAGGCATCAAGGTTGCCTTTACGCAGATAGATGCCACCTAGGTTGATGTACGCTTCGACCATTTTCGGATTCAAGTTGATGGCATGTTGCAAGGCTGTGATCGCCTCATCGAACTGCCCCCGACGCGCATAAGCGAGACCAATATTATAGTAAAGTGGGGGAGAATATGGCGTTGCGAGCTGCTGCTGCTTCAATTTACGAAAAATGGTATCTTCTGACACATCTTTTTTCTTGTCCATAGGAATGATCTCCATTGGGATGTTCTCTGCGATCGACCTTGTAGAAAGCTGCTTACATCCCAACCTAACCAGCACCATAATTCATGTCAAGGCAGAAAGAACTGGGATATGGGAGGGAACAGGTGGCTTCCGTTGTCACTAGTTGTCAACGGGACCTTCCTGATTCATTACCGTCTCAGCCTTTAAGACTGCCATCTGCTTAACCAACAGCTCAGCAGGTTGCCTGGCACCCAGCTTGCCGTAAATATGTAACGCCTGACGCCAGAATTCCATGGCCTGTTCAGGTTGACCTTTTTGGTGATAAAGTTCACCTATGCCTGTGAGCACGAAGGCGAGTCGATCGGCGACTCGCAACTCCCGGTATAGTTCCAAAGCCTCCCAGAAGTGGTCCATGGCGTGGTCAATTTCATTCAGTCTGCAATGCACAAGAGCCATTTTCTCACTGAAATGGGCGATGCCAAGTTTGTCATTGTAACTACGGCAAATGTGCAGACCTCTAGCAAACATCTCCAGGGCACGTCTTAGTTCTCCATCACCTCGATAAAGGCCGCCCATGCGGTCCATCAAGTTGGCAATAGATTTGTCGTCGTCTAAGTCCTCGTAAAACTCCAGGGCCGCTTGATAGTAAGCAACCGCCTTGGTCGGTTGATTAATATTGGCATAAACGTCGCCAAGGCCGATGGCTGTAAGTGCAAATCCCTCCTGGTTGCCAAGTCTCTGGCATATGGCTTCAGCCTGGTGCAAGTAAGTTTTGGCTTCTTGCCAGTTTTTTCTTCTAAGATGTATGTCACCTATTTTGTAACAAGCATTGGCGACAGCTTCCTCGCTATTTGCTGCCTTGGCGATTTCCAAGTCTTCTAGACTCTGTTTGAGCGACATAGTCTAACCTCGTTTTACTAAGAATTAAACGTTTTTTCCCGTGGCCGCACTTCAAAAATCTCTACCCATCTTTAAAATATATACGCATCCTAAAAAACGGCCAAACCAAATTGCGAAAAAATATCGCATGGCCCACCTCCTGCTTCCAGCGCAAATAGAGGGCAGCACCATGTGGTTACTCTAACTTTTCATATTATTTTTGTGAGCTCTGTCAAGTACCCCGCACTTTTTTCTTCCGAGATCTAGGGCAAATTCCTTGACAGTATAGCTGATCACGTATTATAAGAAGGCGCGGAACAACAGGCTAGATAGACTCATATGAAGAAACACTGACATCCAAAATGGACTTAGCTTAGCCCGCATTTTTCGTGAATCGGCGTCGCGCATCGTGAAAATCCGCACGCCACCATAGCATAGGCGTGAGCGTTATGTGTTGAGTGATACGACGGGATTGGATCTGCGGTGTGGTTGAGCAGTAGGCCGCACACTCCGGAACTGTCCTGAGTTGTTTGAAGCGACATCTAGGACGCTCACACCGGCGCAACAGTCACGCCGAAGCGCAAATCGTTAAATATGCGGTTTAGGACAAGGTGGATAGTATAACATAATGTGATCGGCCTTCTTCTGAAGGAACGGCCGGTGCGTAAAATTTCACTGACAGGAGGTTCATCCATGGCCGACTATTGCATTAATCTCTTCCTGGACGAGGAACAGCAGAAAAAGATTGAAGAGATAGGTTTGGGGGAACACATAAAAGAAATAGAGGGTAAAAAGGCAGTGCAAGTTTCGGTAAGCAAAAAGGAACACAAAAAACTCCTCAAGAGCTTCCCTGATCTCCAGTTCGATGAAGCCAACACTTGTACACTTCCAGATGAGGCCCAGATTACTCTGATGGATGTGATTATGAACCTGAAGAGCTTGGATGTTATGAAGTTGGCAATCATGAAACTCTACAACCCCCTCGCCGGCAAGCCACCCCGCACAAAAGTGAGTTGACGGCAGTACCTAGAATTCTCTGAAATATAGAGTTACATCAGCTGGCTCTCTGTGCTTTACTCACGACTCGGTAGCATTATTAATTTTTTGTTGACAAAAGGAGATCTGGAGACTATAGAAGAATTAAGTGAATAGTTTCACTAGAAAACTGACTCCTTAGGAGGAGGAAACAATGAGCGAGGAAGCAAAAAAGGCGATTTTGGACTTCATGGCAAAGAAAAAGGGGAAGACCAAACACTATTTCAATGAACTCTGCAAAGCTGTACCCGAAATGAAGATGCGCCAGGCCAAAAAGGTAATAAATGAAATGGTAAATGAGGGGAAACTGAAATACTGGTCAAGTGGCAGCACCACCATGTACATGTTGCCCGGCGAACATGATCTAGAGGACGAGGAAAAGGGAATGTAGTCTTTCAGGTCTTTCAGGAATGTAGAGATACTGCACCACTCGAAAGATATCTCGTGAGAGTACCGCAGCTTCGCTTCCAGCGGTTGTGTCTTTACTAGGATCACCACCCGCCTGGTAGCCTGTTCCTCAAAAAGACGTTTATAAAATGGATCGGGAAGGAAAGTTCGTAATGTGCTTCAATGAAAAGCGAAAAGGCCGGAAATAGGGCATTACTACGCGTTAGACAAACCCGATTAAATCCGCTAAAGACAATCTACTGTAAATGCCAGAGGGCACTTATATCAGCACTATTTTTTCGCTAAATCCCGTGAAAAAGAACCTTAAGGTTGTTTTTCCATTGCTGGCAATCCATGAGGAAAACCTTTTAGTTGACAAATTTCGCTTAGAAGTTTATAGCATTTACAAGTTAGCGAGTGAAGGGATTCACGAATTGCCGGACGGCGTGGATGGTTTCCATGTTGTGCGTATCTTTTCACAATCTCGAATAAGTATTGTGCGCATCAGTCCACAACCCAGCATAAGCGGGTAGGTGAGTCGGCCTGTGTACACTATAAGGGATCTCAAAACACCGGAGAGGAGGTGAGACTTTCTTAAAGAGAGAAATGCAAGCTGCCAGGTAAAAATCGAATTCCAACTGATTCTGTAAGTTCTGTTAAGGAGGTAATCGGAATGGCATTAACACACAAGACCCCTATGCTTGATGAGCTCGAAAAGGGGCACTGGCCAAGCTTCATCTCGGACATCAAGCAAATTGCTGAGAGAAAGCCTGCATGTGACGACCTCTTGGGAGTTATGGAAAAGTCCTATGAGGACAAGGAAGGGCACTGGAAGCACGGTGGTATCGTGGGTGTGCTAGGTTATGGCGGTGGGGTCATCGGTCGTTATTGTGACCGTCCCGACCTTTTTCCCAATGTGGCACATTTCCACACCCTCCGTGTTAACCAGCCTGCAAGCAAGTTTTATAGCACCGAGCATTTGCGGAAAGTTTGCGACATGTGGGAGAAACACGGCAGCGGCCTTACCAACATGCACGGTTCCACGGGAGATATCATCTTGCTCGGCACCACCACCGATGAACTGGAACCCACTTTTTATGAACTGACACACACTTTGAACATGGATCTCGGCGGTTCCGGCTCCAACTTACGCACCCCGAGTTGCTGCCTGGGTAAAGCCCGTTGTGAGTGGTCCTGCCTCGACACCCAGGATATCACTTATAACCTCACTCAAGAATATCAGGATGAACTCCACCGTCCCATGTTCCCGTACAAGTTCAAGTTCAAGACCTCCGGCTGCCCCAATGACTGCGTGGCTGCCATTGCCCGGGCTGACTGCTCCATCATTGGCACCTGGCGGGATGATATCCGCATCGATCAGGAAGCGGTCCGGGCTTATGCTGCCGGCGAACTCGTACCCAACGCAGGCTCCCACGGCACTGAGCCAAGGCCTCTTGACATCCAGAAAGAAGTCATCGATCTTTGCCCGACCAAATGTATGGCCTGGGATGGCAAGAACCTGAAGATCTGGAACGAGGAATGCACCCGTTGTATGCACTGTATCAATGTCATGCCTAGAGCGTTGCGGCCTGGGACCGACGTGGGTGCCACTATCCTGTGCGGTGCTAAAGCTCCCATCCTGGAAGGTGCGCAACTTTCGAGTGTGATCATTCCCTTCATGCGCATGGAATCCCCCTACGATGAGTTCAAAGAATTCGTCGAAAAGATGTGGGATTGGTGGATGGAACTTGGCAGAAACCGCGAGCGCTTGGGTGAGCTCATCCAGCGCCTAGGACTGAGGGAATTCCTCAAGGCGGTAGAGCTGGAGCCTGATCCGCGCATGATTAACACACCGCGGTACAACCCTTACATTTTCTATGCACGAGAAGATGTGCCTGGCGGTTGGGAGATCGATGCCAAAGCATACCGCGAACGCCATCAGCCTTAGGAGGTGAACACTATGGCTTTTGATCCGAACGATTTGATGAAAGACCGAATCACTGATATTGGGCCTCCGCACTTTGAACAGTTTTTCCCACCGATAATAAAGGAAAACTACGGCAAATGGATCTATCACGAAATTCTTGAACCTGGGGTTCTCGTCCATGTCTCGGAAACCGGCGCGGAAGTCTATACTGTGCGGACTGGTGGCTGCCGACTCATGAGTGTGGATATGATCCGGGAGATCTGTGATATTGCCGACAAACATTGCGGTGGCTATGTGCGCTGGACCACCAGGAACAATGTGGAGTTCATGGTAGACAGTAAGGACAAACTACAGCCGCTTATCGATGATTTGAAAAGTCGCAAATTTCCTGCAGGCAGCAACAAGTTCCCTATTGGCGGCACCGGTGCTGGCATAACCAACATCGTTCACACCCAGGGTTGGCTCCACTGCCACACCCCTGCCATCGACGCCTCGGGTATAGTCAAGTCGGTGTTGGATGAACTTTATGATGACTTCTGCTCCATGCGGCTGCCGGCCCAGGTACGGATCTCTCTGGCGTGTTGCCTCAATATGTGTGGCGCTGTCCACTGTTCTGACATTGCCATCCTCGGAGTCCACAGAAAACCGCCTTTCGTTGAGCACGAGAGGGTGAGCAAAGTATGCGAGATTCCCCTTGCCATCGCAGCTTGCCCCACTGCGGCTATCAAACCCGCTAAAGTGGAAGGCATGAAGTCTGTAGTGGTAAACAATGATCGCTGCATGTTCTGCGGCAACTGCTACACCATGTGCCCGGCCATGCCTCTAGCTAATGCCGAGGGTGACGGCGTTGCCCTCTGGGTGGGTGGCAAGGTGTCCAATGCCCGTTGTGCACCCAAGTTTTCCAAATTGGCAGTGCCATACATCCCCAATGAGCCACCGCGCTGGCCCACTGTGGTGAAAGACATCAAGAAAATAGTCGAAGTATATGCCAGTGATGCCAACAAGTATGAGCGGATCGGTGAGTGGATTGAAAGAATTGGCTGGGAAAGGTTCTTCGAGAGGACCGAGCTGGAATTCCGGCACGAGCATATTGACGACTATCGGTTGGCAATGACCACCTGGCGAACCACGACGCAGTTCAAGTGGTAGGAAGCCCTGGCAGGAACCATATGGACAACAAGGTACCCCGCGTGGTGATCGCTGCACTGCGCGGGGGTTCGGGAAAAACTACCCTGTCTTTAGGTTTGATCGCCTCATGGCGGCAAAGGGCAGGGGATATCGTTCCTTTCAAAAAGGGGCCAGACTATATTGATGCCGGCTGGCTGGCGCTGGCTGCTGGTAGGCCCTGCTACAACCTTGATCCTTACATGATGAACGGGGAGCAGATCCTCGACTCCTTCGCCCACCGCAGTTTCGGCTCATACGGGGCGGTAATTGAGGGGAATCGGGGCCTGTTCGATGGCATGGATGAAGCGGGAAGTTGTAGCACTGCTGAAGTGGCAAAGCTGCTGCAAGCACCAGTACTGTTGGTGGTGGACGGCACAAAAATTACCCGAACTGCCGCTGCTCTAGTACTCGGGTGCCTGAAGCTGGATCCTCATCTTTCCATCAGAGGGGTAATACTTAATCGAGTAGCTGGCAGCCGACATGAGCGGATGCTGCGCTCCACCATAGAGCATTACGCTGGCGTACCTGTGGTCGGTGCCATCCCAAGGCTCCGGGATAATGCCTTCCCTGAACGCCACATGGGTCTTATGACTGCACTGGAGCATCCAGATGCCAGAGAGGCCATACTAGCCAGAATTCATGTGGTTGAACGATATCTTGATGTGGAGAGGGTCATTGGCTTCGCTGGAGAGGCGCCAATGCTCGAGCAGCCCCGGTCGGTGAGCTGGAAACAGTCGAGGACAGTTGCCTGTCGACAGCCTGTCATTGGGGTGATTGCAGACTCGGCTTTCCAATTTTACTACCCCGAAAACCTCGAAGCTCTGCAAAGATGTGGAGCTAGGGTAATCAGAATCAGCGCCTTGCAGGATCGCTCAGTTCCAAAACTGGATGCACTCTATGTGGGTGGAGGATTTCCCGAAACGCACGCAGCGCAACTTGCTGCTAACAGTGGATTCCGCAAGTCTCTCAAAAAGGTGGTACACAGCGGACTCCCTGTGTATGCCGAGTGCGGCGGTCTCATGTACCTGGGAAGAAAGCTCCATTTGGAGGGGAAAACATATCCAATGGTGGATGTCCTCCCCATGGATTTTGAACTCAGGAAACGGCCGCAGGCACATGGCTATACCGAGATGGAGGTGATTGCACCTAATCCTTTTTATCCAGTAGGAATTACTTTGAAGGGGCATGAATTTCATTATTCTCGCGTGATTCATGCTGATCCCAACAAATTCTCCCTGGTTTTCCGCATGAGAAGGGGTACAGGAATTCTAGACGAAATGGATGGAGTGTGCTATAAGAATGTCCTGGCAACCTATTCGCATGTGCATGCCGTCGGTTCGCCAGAGTGGGCCGAAGGCTTAGTGCAAAAAGCATTGGCATTCCAGCAGCACCGTATTACCAGGGAAGCAAAGAAAAACGGGAGAGAGGATGAGTCGACGAGAGTTTTCTCGTCGGCAGAGGTCCCAACTTATCAGAATCTCAGGAGGTGAATTTCATGGCAACTGTGGAACATGCAGGAAAGACATTCGAAATTGACGAGGATGGATTCATAGATTCCTTTGACAATTGGTGCCCTGAGTGGGTGGACTTTGTAAAGAGCTCAGAGGGGATCCAGGAACTCACCGAAGAGCACTGGAAGGTCATCCACGTTTTGCAGGACTATTACAAGAAGCACGGCATTGCTCCTATGGTGCGAATCTTGACCAAGGTAACCGGCTACAAACTGAAGTACATCTACGAGCTCTTTCCCTCTGGACCTGGAAAGGGCGCCTGTAAGATGGCTGGTCTACCAAAACCAACCGGCTGCGTCTAAGCAAGTTCTTTTTTGCGCTAGATCAGTTGGGCGGAGTGGGTTGAATCCCATTCCGAAGAAGGATATTAGTTTGTCTGTGCTAGGAGGGGTCGGACAGTGTCTGGCCCTTTTTTTTGGCAGCACAGGCGGATCGCCGGAACTTGTGTCTGATAAGATATATTATGTAAACTTTAATAAATCAGCATCTCTTCACACCCCCAGCCCCGGGGGAGACCCCTTCACTAGCGCTGAGAACCATTTTACCACTCGAAAAGCGGCGCGTCCCTGCTCACACTTGGCAGAGTTATATCCCACAAGTCAAGACTTGCAGCGTTTATTCAACTCGGCACAGCTCGGCTACACTGAGATGAAAAATTGATCCCCGCTTTTCACAGTTATAATATGGTTATCTGATTTCTTTAGATATAATAAATTATCTGGATGTGCTGAGTTTTCAGTTGCAATTTTGTCTCTTCAGCGGCTTCACATTATGAAAGGATCCACATGAGCGAAAAAGTCAATGACCATGAACTGGAAGCCAGAATCAAAGCTCGCGGCAGGAGTTTTTTTGCCAGTATTCGCGGTGAGACTCCCTCCATCTTTAACAAGGGATGGTGGACCGGCAAAGTAATGGACTGGTGCATGAAGAACGAGCATTTCAAAGTGCAGCTCTTTCGCTTCGTGGATGTTCTTCCCTACCTGACAACCACGGAATCCCTCGGCAGACACATTGAAGAGTACTTTGCCGCCCAGGACCAGGAGCTTCCTGCAGTGCTCAAATGGGGCGCTCGAGGATTTGGCAGCGGCATCACCACCAGGATGCTGGCCAGAACTATTCGCAGCAATATCGAAAGCATGGCCAAACAATTTATCGTTGGTGAAAACATTCCTGCCGCACTCAAGACGATCGACAAGCTGCGCCGGGAGGGTTTCGCCTTCAGCGTCGACATCCTTGGCGAGGCCACGGTCAGCAAGGCGGAAGCCCTGCACTACCTGCAACAATATCTCGCTCTCCTGAGCGCCCTGGGAGAACAACAGCATAACTGGATTCCTCTGGAAGGCCGCGATTCTTACCTGGACTGGGGGCATGCCCCTAAAGTCAATATCTCAGTCAAGCCCACCAGCCTTTACTCTCAGACCAGGCCCGCAGATTTCGCCGGTTCGGTTGAGGGCATCTATCAACGGTTGAGCCCGGTAGTGGCAAGAGCCATGGAGATTGGTGGTTCTGTGTGCATAGACATGGAACAGTTTCGTTACAAGGATATCACCCTCGAGGTCTACCGACGTCTTCGCTCGGCGCCTCAGTTCAGAGATTTTCCCTACCTTGCTGTTGTACTGCAGAGTTA
>JAFDGZ010000048.1 GCA_019309045.1 Deltaproteobacteria bacterium
AGGTGGCCAGGGAGAAGGCGAGGGAAATTCTGGCCACGCACCAGGTGGAGCCGCTGCCCAGGGAAGTGCAGGAAGAGCTGCAGGCGATTATCAACAGTGCTGAAGAAACATATGCCCGGGTCTGATGCAAAATGAGAGCGTTGGTGCAGAGACTACTGTGGCATACCACTGGCTAGTCATCAGTTCAGCCCAGTCAGAATTTCCACAAAGGAGTACAAGAAATGTCAGAGGGAACCATTGATCAGTTGCGAGATGCTATTATGGCCCTCGAGCCGGACAGAGCCAGGGACGCAGCAATGCAGGGCATAGAGGAAGGAGTTGATCCACTGGAGATGATAAACCAGGGAATCAGGTATGCTCTGGACCAGATGGGTGAGCGCTTCGCCTCCGGCAACCTGTTTTTGCCTGAACTCATGCTGGCAGCACAGGCTGCAGATGCTGCCGTGCAGATCCTGGAGCCCGAGCTCTTGAAACGTGGTGCCAGCAGCGACCAACTCGGCAAGGTGCTGCTGGCAACTGTCAAAGGGGACATCCACGATATCGGCAAGAACATAGTGGCCCTCCTGATGAAGGCTGCAGGGTTTGCTGTGGTGGACCTTGGCGTGGACAGAACCAGCGAAGATATCTTGGCGGCAGCCAGAGAGCATCAGGTTGATGTGATTGGCCTTTCAGCGCTGCTTACTACTACTATGCCGCGGATGAAAGAATTTGTGGAACTGCTCGAAGAAACTAGCGTCCGGCACCATTTCAAAATCATTGTTGGCGGGGCACCAGTCACCCAGGAGTTTGCGGACGCCATTGGTGCTGATGGTTACGGAGCCGACGCCAGCCGGGCTGTTGAACTCACCAGGAGACTGATTGCTTGATCAACATGGCCTACGGATTAGGAATAGATGCCGGCGGCACTTATACTGATGTGGTGCTGCTCGAGTTCGCCAGCGGTCAAGTGGTGGTGGCTGACAAAGCCCCCACTACCAGAGCCGACCCTGCTCTTGGCATCCGTGCCGGTCTGGCCAGAATAGACGCAGAACTCCTTTCCCAGGTTAGTATGGTCTCCCTGGCCACTACCTTTGCCACCAATGCCATTGTAGAAGATATGGGTGCCGAGGCGGGCCTGATTCTCATTGGCTATGATGAGCGGCCACCTGAGATTCCGGAGACAACAGCGGTACTTATGGTCGGTGGCGGCCACCGTGTCACTGGCGAGCAAAAGTCAGCCCTGGACATCCAGTATCTCGAGGAAAACCTCGAGACGTTCGCAAGAGGTTTGGCTGCGGTTGCTGTGGCCGGTTTTTTTTCGGTGCGCAATCCTGAACATGAAATAAGGGTGGCCGAGCTCGTCCACTCTCGATTCGGCTTGCCAGTGGTGCAGGGGCACCAGCTCTCTTTGCAGTTGAACGCCATGAAAAGGGCGACTACTGCCTGGTGGAATGCACGTCTCATACCTCTCATTGGCAAGCTCATACTGGCTACCACAGAGGTGCTCGGAGATATGGGCGTAACTGCTCCCCTCATGGTGGTTCGCGGTGATGGCACCCTGATGTCTGCTGATACTGCTGAGTCTAGACCTGTGGATACTTTGCTTTCAGGCCCAGCAGCAAGCATCCTGGGAGCGAAGCACCTTGCCGGCATTGACAACGCCCTCATAGTAGATATGGGCGGAACTACCACAGACATGGCGGCGCTGTGCGGTGGCAGGGTCGTTGTTGATCCGCTGGGGGCAAAGGTAGGCAGGTGGGAGACTCTTGTGCAAGCCGCCAGAGTGAAAACTGTAGGCATCGGCGGTGACAGCATAGTCTCTATCAATGGCGGCAGACAACTACAGGTGGGACCTCGGCGAGTTGTGCCTCTTTGTATTTTTGTGCAACGTCATCCTGAAGTGCTTGCCATGCTGCAGACAATTCAACGCCGCATGTCAGCAACGCCATACCGAAACATCAATCCTTGTTCTTTCTATGCAAATACAGGTGGACACAGTGCAAACGATGATGAGTTTCTAGCATCACTCACTGCAAGACCAGTGAGTGAGTTTCTACGACAAGGAGACTCCTGCAAATGGCCTGCCACCTGGAGGCTGGAACGATTGGAACAAAGAGGCCTGGTGGAGCGCAGTTCACTCACTCCCACAGATATTTGCGTTGCCACAGGAGGGTTGGAACTAGGCAACAAGAAAGCAGCTCAATCAGGACTTGCTGTTTTCTCCCGATTCTTGGGAATGACAGAGGCGGCTCTTGCCGAGGCTGTAAGAAGAGAGATCTGCAGGCAGCTCTGCCTCCAGGCAGTATCTTTCCTGGAGGGAGGTGATGATACAGTACTGTCAAAGTTTGTCAATCGCTGGTTCCAACAAGCAGGACAGCCCGCAGGCAGTGTCAGATTGAATGTCGACATGTCACTTTCTGCGCCTGTCATTGGAGCAGGTGCGCCTGCTGCCTCTTTCTTGCCAGCGACCTTTCGTCGACTCCATACTGATTGCCTTCTACCACGAAATTACCAGGTATCAGTGGCTGTTGGCGCTGTGGTGGGGATGGTAGACTTCACCCTTGTGGGCACCATAAGACGAACACCGTCCAGGAGATACACCCTGTATACCGCAGCCGGCAGGGAAGACTTTGACACCTTCGAAGAATCTTTGCAACAGGGAAGAGAACGGCTCGAGAATTTGGCATGGCAGCGAATGCTGCGCAACCGTGTGAGGGCGCCCCAGCTGGAATTTCAGACAGTGGACAAGAAAGTTCCTAGTGGGCACGGCGATGAAGTCTACCTGGAAACTGAGCTGCGACTGCGGGCCTGGGGCAGGCCAAACGTGGAGGAACAGGAAGGTGAAGCAGGCGAGTAGTTTGCTGGGCTGTTTGTTGCTGAGAATTCTAGCAGATTTGGACCGATAGGGTAGCGCTGGATGACAAAAAAGAAAGGAGTCAGGGTTGCCTTCCTGACTCCTAGATTCTTGGCAGTCCCAACGGGACTCGAACCCGTGTCTTCGGCGTGAGAGGCCGATATCCTAGACCGCTAGACGATGGGACCTGTACTGCCTAGATGCAGTTCTGTGTTTGGCTGGGGGACGAGGATTCGAACCTCGGTAGCATGATCCAGAGTCATGCGTCCTGCCGCTAGACGATCCCCCAACAGCGCAAAAACCTTAAACGAACCTGGCGGGCAAGTCAAGTCAAAATCGCCGCAAATGTGTGCCCATTGCCTCTGTAATGATCTCATGGATCCGCCTGTTGACATCTCTGGGCGGTGGTTTCATTTCACCTAGTGAAAAGGTATACTCCATACAAAAGTCTAGGGAAAAGTGCTTGACAAATAGACGCCTTTTCTTATACTTACCAGTTCACTGTTTACGAGGTAGCAAGGGCAGGTGACCTTTGATTGTCAGAATAGACGAGTTGCCGGAGTCCGGCAGAGTTTTTCATCTGCACAGGAATGCTTCATGGCTGCCCCAGATGGTAGGCCAACCGGATGACCTTGGCCAGCTGAGTCTAACCAGACCGCTGAATGCGGATCTGGATCTCACCCCGGAAAAAGATACGGTCAAAGTCAAGGGATGGCTGCAAGCATGGGTCAAACTGCCTTGCAGTAGATGTCTCTGTGAGTTTTCCATGGAGATTGCAGAGACCTTCGAGTTTCAGTTCATCCAGGCGCGCCCTGATGAAATGGAGGAGGACATCGACCTCAAAACAGAAGAGATGAACACCGAATTTTTTGATGGAATGAAAATTGATCTTGATCGGATAATTGCGGAACAAATTTTCCTTGCTATTCCCCAGAAGCCCCTGTGCCACGAGGGCTGTCGTGGCCTTTGTCCGGGTTGTGGCAACGATTTGAACAGAGAGCCGTGCAACTGCCGAACGCCTTTGACGGAATCGCCTTTTGCGGCGCTCAGATCTTTGAAGCTCGACTAACACTGGCTGTTCCTGGTGGCACCTGCTGCGCTCACAATATGAAGGAGTGGACATAATGGCTTTGCCCAAGAGACGTCATTCAAAATCTAGAAGAAACAAACGGCGGACCCACTATAAACTTACGCCAACCTCGCTTTCCCTCTGCTCGCAGTGCAACGAACCGAAACTGCCACATCACGCCTGTCCCACCTGTGGGACTTACAGGGGGCGTGAAATCATCAAAACTGAAGAAGAGTAAGAGTTCCTAGAAAAATTGAGTCTTGATTACGTCTCTGAAACGCTGTATTTTGATTTTTTACCGGACCGTACCGTCCGGTCCGCTCCTGAGTTTGCGGGTTGGCAGGCAGAATGCAGTTGCAAAAAAGCAGTGGCCATTTCATTTGTAGAAAGGGAGGCACCATGATTCGAAGTGTTATTCTGGGGACTGGCTCTGCGGTTCCGAGCAAGATTCTGACTAACAAGGATCTCGAAAAAATGGTGGATACCTCGGATGAGTGGATAAGCAGCCGCTCAGGGATCAAGCAGAGATACATTGCCAGCAACGGAGAGACCACTTCCCATTTGGCAACCGAAGCTGCCCGTTCGGCCCTGCAGATGGCAGGAGTTGCACCTGAAGAAGTGGGAATGATTATGGTGGGCACCACCACGCCTGATTTGCTGCTGCCCAACACAGCAGGTTTCGTCCAGCTCAATCTGGGAGCGCGCAATGCTTTTACTTTCGATATATTTGCCGCCTGCAGTGGTTTTATCTATTGTCTGACAATCGCAGACAAATTCATCAAGGAAAACCCCAATAACAAAATCCTGGTAATTGGGGCCGAAGTACTTTCGAGCATCACCAACTGGCAGGATAGAAATACCTGCGTACTCTTCGGTGACGCTGCCGGTGCTGCCTTGGTGGGCGGGGTAGAAGATGAAGATCGAGGAATTCTCTCTACCCATCTCCACTCTGACGGCTCTTTGTGGCAACTTCTCTACATTCCAGGAGGCGGCTGCCGGAACCCGCTCACGCCTGAAAATATCAACGATAGTGCCCATTGCATTCACATGCAAGGCAACGAGGTGTTCAAGTACGCAGTACGGGCCTTGACGCAAGTAGCCCGCGAGGCCATGGAGAACAATGGCGTAGAGCCCAATGATATTGATTTTTTTATTCCTCATCAGGCCAATATTCGCATTATGAAGAAAGTGGCAGAGAAGCTGCGGATTCCTATGGAACGCGTCTACGTGAACATTGATCGTTATGGCAATACTTCGTCAGCGAGCATTCCGGTGGCATTGGATGAAATAAATCGCGCCGGCAAGCTGCAAAGAGGAGACCTGATACTTATGGATGCCTTTGGTGGCGGTTTTACCTGGGGAGCTGTATTGATACGCTGGTAGGACATTGTCTCATACTCAGCAGCGAAATCTGAAGAGGTTGTCAGTGAGAGGAGGGCGGAGGTGGATTATTTCCTCACGGAAGAACAACAGATGATCAAAGAAATTGCCGCAAAAATCAGCAAAGAAAAAGTCAGGCCTGCTCGGGCCGAATTGGACGAGAAGGAGGAGTTTCCCTGGGAGCTCATGAAAATTATGGCTCAGTCTGATCTGTTTGGACTTTACATTCCCGAAGAGTACGGCGGACTTGGTGGAGGTGTTCTGGAGAATTGTCTGGCGGTAGAGGAACTGGCGCGAAGCTGTATCGGCGTGGCCACAACTTTTGCTGCCAGTGGTCTTGGGGCATATCCAATCCTGCTCTATGGCAGCGAAGAACAGAAGCAGAAATACTTGCCCCTTATTGCCAGCGGTGAGAAACTTGCTGCTTTTGCAGTGACCGAAGCCAACGCAGGGAGTGATGCCGGCGGCATCCAGACGACTGCCAGGCGGGACGGTGACCACTATCTGCTCAACGGCACCAAACAGTGGATAACCAACGGCGGCGAAGCTGAAATCTACAGTGTAATTGCCATTACCGACAGGTCTAGAGGAGCGAGAGGCGCGAGCGCCTTTATCGTGGAAAAGGGTGATCCAGGCTTTTCTTTTGGCAAGAAAGAGAAAAAGATGGGAATACGTGCCTCGGCCACGAGAGAGCTACTTTTCAATGACTGCCGCATTCCTGCTGATCGCCTCATAAATCGCGAAGGCATGGGGTTTATCATCACCATGAAGACCTTTGACATGTCGCGGCCGGGAATCGGGGCGCTGGGTGTGGGCTTGAGTCAAGGGGCTCTGGACATTGCCGTGGAATACGCCCGCAAGAGGGTGCAGTTCGGCAAGCCGATCATTTCATTTCAGGCAGTGCAGCATATGCTAGCTGACATGGCAACCGAGACTGAAGCAGCCCGAGCTCTGGTTTATGCTACAGCCAGATACATCGACAGCGGGGCAAAAGATGTGTCCAAATATGCGGCCATGTCCAAACTGTTTCCCAGCGATGTGGCCATGCGGGTCACCACGCAGGCGGTGCAGGTGCTCGGCGGCTATGGATACATGAGAGAATATCCTACAGAGAAGATGATGCGGGATGCCAAGATCCTGCAGATCTATGAAGGAACAAATCAGATACAGCGGAATATCATCGGCCAGGAGTTGAACAAGGAGTATGGTCGGCTGAAGGAGTCCTTTTTCTAGGACGTGCCGGTTGTTGCCATATCCTTGTGTACGAGTTTTTGCCAGGACGGCCGTAATCACTCTCTGGGAGCAGCATCTTGCCGCGATGCGCCCATGCCCAGAGCCCCGTCCGTTGGATAGGGCCTTCTATAGAGGAAATAATAGGATGGGGGGGGTGCTGGAGAGTAGTTGTCCACACCAAAAGCGGAGATATAGTATGCACATTGTTGTCTGTATAAAGCAGGTGCCTGATGCCAAAAACGTTCGCATCGACCCTGAGACCTGTACACTGATTCGCCAGGGAGTGGAGAGCATTGTCAATCCCCATGATTGGTATGCCGTGGAGGGGGCGTTGCGATTGAAGGATGCCGCGGCTGGCAAGGTTACCGCAATAACCATGGGGCCGCCACAGGCGGAAGAAGCGTTGCGACAAGTACTCGCCCTGGGAGTCGACGAGGCCCTGCTCTTGAGTGATCGAACTTTCGCCGGGGCTGACACCTGGGCCACATCTCTCACCCTGGCCAGAGCAATAGAGAAGTTGGCACCAGTCGACCTGGTGTTTTGTGGCAAGCAGGCCATAGATGGAGACACTGCCCAGGTCGGTCCTGAACTGGCAGGCCACCTTGGCTGGCCCTATGCCACCTATGTGAGAAAACTGGAAATGGTGGCGGCTGGGGAGCTGCAAGTGGAGCGGCTCACTGATCTTGGATATGAAGTTGTCGAGATATCACTGCCCGCAGTGTTGACTGTGGTCAGAGAGATTGGCGACCCGCGCATGCCTGGTCTCAGGCACAAGATGCGGGCCAGAAAGCAGGAAATCCCGGTAATGGGAGCGGCTGAATTGGGCTTGCAGCCTGAACAGGTGGGCTTGCAGGGATCATTTACCCAGGTGGTCAGGGTGTTCTCCCCACCACCCAGGGGCGATCGGTTGGTGCTGACGGGAACTGTGGAGGAACAAGCGGAATTGTTACTGCAAAAACTATCAGAGGAGAAGATTCCCGGATTATGAAGGCCAGAGTAGATGTAGATAAGTGCATAGCCTGTGGAGAATGTCTGGAGGTCTGTCCGGTTGAGGCCATTGAGCTGGTGGAAGAGTATGTCCAGGTCAATGACGACTGCACTCTTTGCGGCCTCTGTGTAGATGTCTGTCCAGAAGAAGCCATCAGTCTGCCCGAGTTGGTAGGCTCCAAGACCGAGGGTATAGAGGCATATCAAGGCGTCTGGGTCTTGAGTGAACACTACAACGGCAAGGTCCACAGCGTGTCTTACGAGCTTCTGGGAGTTGGTCGCAGCCTGGCAGACAAACTCGGGGTCGAGCTAACTGCTGTGGTTCTAGGCAATGGGTTGACAGAGGTCAGTGAATATCTCATCGGCTATGGGGCTGACAGGGTTTATGTGGGCGAACACCCAGGACTGGTGCCCGTCAATGATGAGATACATGCCAGGGTTCTCAGCAACCTCATCCGCGAAAAGAAGCCAGAAATTTTCCTGGCAGGAGCCACTGCTCAGGGCAGATCTCTGGTGCCGAGGGTTGCTGTGGCTGTGGGCACTGGGCTCACCGCAGATTGCACTGGCCTGGACATTGGTGAAGACAAGTTGCTCTATCAGACCCGCCCTGCCTTTGGTGGCAATGTGATGGCCACAATCGTCTGTCCAAATCGCCGGCCGCAAATGGCCACTGTGCGTCCGAGGGTGATGCGCAAACCGGAATTTGATCCTCGCAGGCAGGGGATGGTTGAACACTTTACGCCGCAAGAAGAGATTTTGCAGGCCCGAGTACGAGTGGTAAAGACCGTGCTGGAAGAGCAGGACAAGACTCCACTGGCAGATGCGGAAGTGGTGGTCACTGGCGGGCGGGGGCTGCAGAAGGCGGAGAATTTTGCCCTGATCGAAGAACTGGCTGGTCTCCTCAACGGTGCAGTGGGAGCGAGCCGCAGCGTGGTGGATGAAGGCTGGCAGCCATACAGCCATCAGGTTGGTCAGACCGGCAAGACTGTTTCACCCAAGCTCTACATGGCGTGCGGTGTCTCCGGCGCCATCCAACATGTGGTCGGCATGCAGGGGTCCGAGATTATTGTGGCGATAAACAAGGATCCGCACGCTCCCATCTTTGATGTGGCTAATTATGGCATTGTTGCCGACCTTTTCGAATTTCTGCCGGTGCTGGTAAAAAAGATTCGGGAGCGGCGGGGAGAGTTTTAAATGCGGAATGCGGAATTGGGAATGGTGGGGCAGGTCAAGACTGGCCAGATTGATTGAGACAGGGAGGAGAGATGGCTGACAAAGAGCAGAGGGTGGCTGTGGTTACCGGGGGCTCCCGGGGAATTGGCCGGGCTATTATCATGGCGCTGGCAGAGCCGGGATTGTATGTGGTCTTCAATCATTACGATCCTCCTGAGGACACTGCAGCGGCAGAAACCATTGCTTTGGTCCAGGAACGCGGCTGTCAGATTGAAGGCGTGCGCCTGGATGTCTCCGACTATGGAGCGGTGCAGGAATTTTTCCGAGATATAGCCAAGCGGTTGGGCAGGGTGGACATCCTGGTCAACAATGCGGGCATAACCAGGGATAATTTTCTGACCAGGATGAAAGAGGCTGACTGGGATGCTGTGCTGGCGGTCAACCTCAAGAGTGCTTTCAACTGCACCCAGGCTGCCAGTCGCTATATGATGAAGCAGCGCTACGGGCGCATTGTCAACATTGCTTCTGTGGTGGGTGCCATGGGAAACGCAGGGCAGGCAAACTATGCCGCTTCAAAAGCTGGTCTCATTGGCTTTACCAAGTCGGTGGCCCGGGAATTGGCGGGGCGCAACATTACAGTGAACGCCGTGGCACCGGGTTTTATCGAGACCGACATGACTGCGGTCCTTTCGGAAAAGGTAAAGGAGGCCTTTCTGGCCCAGATTCCTCTGAAGCGGGCAGGGAAGCCGGAAGACGTTGCCCGGGTGGTCGCCTTTCTTGTCTCGGAGGCGGCATCCTATATCACTGGGCAGGTTATCCACGTAAATGGCGGCATGTATATGTAATAGTCATAGCCGGGAGACTGCCCCGAAGTTTTTCTGGTAATAGGTCTAGAAAGTGCTATATTTGGACGTTGGAAATCTTTCGAGATTTCTCTTCGTCGGAAAACTAAGGAAGAGAAATGCAGCGAAGGGTAGTAATTACAGGACTGGGATTGGTCACACCCATAGGTATTGGCAAGGAAGAAACCTGGAAATCTCTGGTGGCAGGAAAGCCAGGCATCAGCCGGATCACCAAGTTTGATGCCAGCAGCATGGCTACTCAGATTGCTGGGGAGGTGAAAAACTTCAAGCCTGAAGATTTTCTCTCTCGCAAGGAAATCAGGCGGATGGATGACTTTGTCATGTATGCACTGGCAGCGGCTCGCCTGGCCACTGAGGATGCCTCCCTGACAATCAACGGCAGAAACGCCAATAGGGTGGGCGTCATCACCGGCTGTGGCCTTGGCGGTCTGAGAACCATTGAAAAATATCATAAAATTCTCCTGGAGGAAGGGCCGAAAAAGATCAGCCCCTTTTTCATTCCTATGCTTATTGCCAATATGGCGCCGGGACAGATCTCTATAGCCTTTGGCGCCAAAGGACCAAACGTTTCCATCGAGACAGCCTGCGCTGCGGGCAGTCACGCAGTGGGTGATGCTTTCAAGATGATTCAGAGAGGGGCGGCTGATGTGATGATCACCGGCGGAGTGGAGGCCACAGTGACACCTCTAGCCATCAGTGGCTTCAATGCCATGCGTGCCATTTCCACCAGAAATGATGATCCGGAAAGGGCCTCGCGACCGTTCGATCGTGACAGAGACGGCTTTGTCCTGGCTGAAGGCGCGGGAATAATTATTATGGAGGCGCTGGAGCATGCCCTGGAGAGAGGGGCGAACATCTACGCGGAGCTCATTGGCTATGGACTCAGCGGCGATGCTTTTCACATGGCAGCGCCTGCTCCGGAAGGTGAGGGCATGGCGCGCTGCATGCAGATGGCCCTGGATGATGCTGGCATAGAGCCACAGGAGATTGATTACATCAATGCCCACGGCACCTCCACTGATCTCAACGACAAGTATGAGACCCAGGCGATCAAGACCGTCTTTGGCGAACACAGTTACCGACTGGCAGTAAGTTCCACCAAGTCCATGACCGGACATCTTCTTGGTGGTGCAGGGGGAGTGGAGGCCGCCTTTACTGTATTGGCTTTGCGGGAGGGTATTATTCCTCCCACCATAAATTATGAAAATCCCGATCCTGACTGTGATCTGGATTACGTACCCAATACCAGTCGTAAGGCTGATATCCGCACAGCCCTATCCAATTCCTTTGGCTTCGGTGGCACCAATGCTGCCCTGGTGTTCCGACGCTACGATTCTTGAATCATTGAGCAGACGACGCGGAGAAGTAATGAAGATTGTCATTGGAAGCGATCATGCTGGCTTTTCGCTGAAAACAGTGCTCAAGCCCTATTTGCAAGAACTTGGATTTTCTGTTGAAGATGTTGGCTGTGAAAGGGAACAGTCCGTGGACTACCCTCAGTATGGCAAAGAGGTGGCCAGACGCGTGAGTGAGGGGGAGTTTCCCAGGGGGATTCTCATTTGCGGCTCCGGGTTGGGAATGTCAATGGTTGCCAACAGATTCAAGGGGGTGCGGGCAGCCCTCTGTCATGACCTCTACAGTGCCATCTTGAGCCGACGCCACAATGACGCCAATCTCCTGGTGCTGGGAGGGAGGCTGATTGGTACTGATGCTGCCAAAGAGATCGTCCGGGTGTGGTTTGCCACCGATTTCGATGGAGGGCGGCATCAACGCAGGGTTGCGCAAATGGACGACTGCTCTTGAAGTTGATAATTTACGGCAGAAACGAGGGACTGAGAAGAGGGCAGCCGGAGTTGTGAGGGGTTGACAGGAGGCGCAGGGAGGGTGACACAGAAATGACGAGGCTGGAACAGGTGGATCCTCAGGTCGCTGAGGCCATTCGCCTGGAAGAAGAACGACAGCTGAGAAGACTGGAACTCATCGCCTCGGAAAATTTTGCCAGCCAGGCTGTCCGGGAGGCGCAGAGTAGCGTGCTTACCAACAAGTATGCTGAGGGCTATCCTGGAGCCCGCTATTACGGGGGCTGTGAATTTGCTGACAGGGCTGAAACACTGGCAATCGAGCGGGCGCGCCAGTTGTTTGGTGCAGAATATGTCAATGTTCAGCCTCATTCCGGGTCTCAGGCGAACATGGCAGTCTATTTCTCGGTGTTGCAGCCGGGAGATACAATTATGGGTATGAACCTGCGCCACGGAGGTCATTTGACCCATGGCAGCCCGGTGAGTTTTTCCGGCAGGCTTTATAAAGTAGTATCCTATGGAGTAGATCGCCACACTGAGACCATCGACATGGATGAGTTCAGCCGATTGGCGAAGGAGGCCAGGCCCAAGCTGGTAATTGCTGGTGCCAGCGCCTACCCGAGAATTATCGATTTTGCTGCCTTTCGACAGGTATGTGACCAGATCGGCGCTTACCTCATGGTGGATATGGCTCACATTGCCGGTCTGGTGGCTGCCGGTCTGCATCCATCTCCTGTACCGGAAGCCGACTTTGTTACTTCCACCACCCATAAGACACTGCGAGGACCAAGAGGCGGCCTTATTTTGGCAAAAGAAATTCATGGCCGTAAAATAGACAAGGAAATCTTTCCCGGCATCCAGGGTGGCCCCCTGATGCATGTGATTGCAGCCAAGGCAGTAGCTTTCAAGGAGGCACTCACCGGAGATTTCAAAAGCTACCAGGAGCAGGTGATACTCAATGCCAAGAGGTTGGCTGCTGAGCTGTCTGAGCGAGATTTCCGGCTGGTCTCCGGCGGTACGGACAATCATATGATGCTGCTAGATCTGCGCAGCAAAGGACTGACCGGCTCTGAAGCAGAGCTGGTATTGGATCAGGCAGGGATCACTGTCAATAAGAACACCATACCTTTTGACCCCGAAAAACCACATATCAGCAGTGGCATAAGAATCGGCACCGCAGCCATAACCACGCGTGGTATGGTTGACAACGATATGATCACTATTGCAGAGTTTATTCACCGGGCCATTGAAAGCAGGGGACGGCTGGAAACTGTGGCCCAGATTTGCGGAGAAGTCGCTGAATTTTGTTCACAATTTCCTCTCCACAAACCGGTTTCCAAGCAAGAGGCGGCTTGAACAATGGAGCGGCCGAGCTGGGAAGCCTATTTTATGGAGATCACCCATCTGGTGTCCCGCCGCTCCACGTGTAGAAGGAGGCATGTGGGGGCGGTGCTCGTCAAAGACAGACGCATCCTGGCCACAGGGTATAATGGAGCTCCTTCCGGCCTGCCCCATTGTCTCGATGTGGGCTGCCTGCGGGAATTGAACGCCATCCCTTCTGGCGAGCGCCATGAACTTTGTCGGGGTCTACATGCAGAGCAAAACGTCATTATACAGGCAGCGCGGCACGGCATACCAATTCAGGGTGCTACCCTTTACTGTACCACCATGCCGTGCGTGATCTGCGCCAAAATGATTATTAACGCAGGAATTGTTTCGGTATATTATGAAGAGGGATATGCAGACGAATTGTCTTCGGATATGTTCAGCCAAGCCAATATTGAACTGATTAGGTGGAGCCCGCAACGGAGGTGAGTCAGTCATGAAGTGCCCCTACTGCGATCACTTGAAGACCCGGGTAATCGATTCACGGCCCGGCAATGGCAGCAATCACACCCGCCGCCGCCGTCTTTGCGACAGCTGCGGTCGTCGTTTCACCACATTTGAACGTTTTGATGACAACAAACCTCTGGTTATAAAAAAGGACGGTCGTCTAGAGGTCTTCGATCGTAGTAAGCTGCTCGAGGGCCTGCGGAAGGCATGCGCCAAACTGCCGGTGCCCGAAGGAGATCTGAGTCGAATTGCGGGCGAGATCGAGACCAAACTGCAATCTAGTCGGCGGCGCAAGTTTCGCAGCAAGACTCTCGGTGATTGGGCTGCGGCTGCCCTGAGGCATACTCATCCGGTGGCCTACATCCGCTACAGTATGGTACACCGTCGAGTCGAAGATCTTCAGGGTATCCAGGCACTTTTGAGCAAGGGTGTGGAGCCCTCGCGTTAATATTCTGATTTGCTGCAACATCGAGATTAAATAAGCGTGTCATCACAAAGGTCTTTGACAAGAGAAGATAAAGTTTTCATGCAGCAGGCTCTGAGACTGGCTGCTCGCGGGCTGGGGCACACTTCACCAAATCCTGTTGTGGGCGCTGTAGTGGTCAACAGGGAGCTGGTAGTAGGAAAGGGCTATCATCGAGAAGCCGGCGGTCCTCATGCTGAAATACATGCACTTCAACAAGCGGCCGAGCGTGCCCGAGGGGGGACGCTCTACGTTACCCTCGAACCCTGCAACCATCACGGCCGGACTCCTCCCTGTACGGAAGCCATTTTACGCAGCGGCATCAGCCGGGTGGTAGTGGGCTGTCTAGACCCCAATCCGCATGTAGCAGGGGGGGGCGCTGAATTTCTCAGAAGACATGGACTCCAGGTAGACATTGGCCTTCTGCACGAGCAATGCCAGCGGCTCAACGAGGCTTTCATAAAACATGCAACGACAGGCCTCCCTCTGGTATTGGCAAAAGTTGCTGCCAGCCTGGATGGAAAAATTGCCAGCAATTCTGGTGATTCACAATGGATTTCCAACGAGCACTCCAGGCATTACGCTCATCGCCTGCGCCAACAGGTGGATGCAATTCTGGTGGGCATAGGTACGGTATTGGCCGATAATCCCAGACTCACGGTGAGGCTGCCGGGCAGGAAGAGAAAAAGGCCTCCATTGAGAGTCATCCTGGACAGCCGCCTCCGTACTCCTCCTGCCAGTCAGATAATTTCCACAACTTCTGAAGCGCCAACTCTCATTGTAACTGGCCCCTCCCCGGCGAGAGAAAAGAAGAGATTACTCGAAGAGAGACAGGTAGAGGTCGTCTCCCTGCCGGTAGAGAACGGCCGCATATCCCTGCCAGCGCTGCTCCGCTATCTGGGGGGGCGGGACATCCTCAGCATCATGGTAGAGGGAGGCGCCGAAGTCCACGGCAGTTTTTTCCAGAGCAAACTGGTAGACAAGGTATGTTTCTTCTTTGCCCCGAAGATAATCGGCGGCAGCGGTGCAGTACCGATGGTGGGGGGAGCAGGATTTGCCAGAATCGAGCAGGCCATTGCCCTGCAAGATATAGTAGTGCGTCGTTTTGGAGACGATATAATGGTGAGCGGCTATGTGCGGCGGCAGCTGTCAGGCCAGAGGTGATTCAGGAACTAACTTATTAAAGAGGCAGCATGTTTACCGGGTTAGTTGAGGGTGTGGGAACAATTGTGCGGCTGCAGCCGAGGGCAGCTGGGATGCGGCTCAGTATCCAAGCGCCCTTTGATCTGACAGATGTGCACATAGGTGAAAGCATTGCAGTTGAAGGCGCCTGTCTCACCGTGATCTCTATAGAGGGAAACGTTTTTACAGTGGACGTTTCCCAGGAGACTTTGCAGCGAACCACCCTGGCTCATCAGCGCCACGGTGACAAGGTCAATCTGGAACGCGCCCTGAAACTTGGTGATCGGTTGGGCGGCCATCTGGTCAATGGACATGTGGATGGCAGGGGTAGATTGCTCGAGAGCAGGAGGGCGGGAGAGTCCCAGATGCTGAGATTCGCAGCTCCCCCGGAAGTATGCCGCTATCTAGTGGAAAAGGGATCCGTGGCAGTAAACGGTGTCAGTTTGACCATAAACCGCTGTTCCGATGAGGACTTCGAGGTAAACATCGTGCCGCATACTGCGCGCTCAACGACTCTTGGAAGTTTGCAGGTAGGCACAGAGGTTAACATAGAAGTTGATCCCATTGGCAAGTACGTGGAGAAATTCATGCGGCAAATGCGCCACCAAGATGAGAAGAGCCAAGTTGGTGTTGATCGGAATTTTCTCGGCAAACATGGCTTTCTTTGATACAGTTGCCGCCTCTTGTGCATTGTCATATGCTATGCGTGCAATATAATGGTGACAATAGATAGAGATTGTCACATTGTTTTCACTGACAATTTTTTTTCTGCTCTCTACATGAGCTATAACCGTAGTTGATGACCCACTCGGCAGTGATTGTTTCTCGCGCCGAGTTTAGACAGCAGCCCCCCCTTTGAGGAGGGCCATAACAGTCGAGCAGCTCTCCCTGGCCTTTCAGCAGATCTGCTAATCAGGGAGACAGCCTCTAGGAGTTGAAAGATGCCCACAGCAAGCATCCCTGAAGCGCTGGAAGACATCAGGGCTGGCAAGATGGTTATCCTCGTTGACGATGAGGACAGAGAGAATGAGGGAGATCTCTGCATGGCTGCAGAGAAAGTCACCTCAGAGGCCATCAATTTCATGGCCAAGTACGGACGCGGCCTGATATGTCTTTCCTTGACTCCTGAAAAAGTTGAACAATTGCAGCTACCGATGATGGTTTCCAACAATCAGGCCAAATTCCAGACCGCCTTCACAGTTTCAATAGAAGCGCGCTGTGGAGTGACAACCGGTATTTCGGCTGCTGATCGGGCCACCACCATTCTGACGGCTGTCGCTGATGAGGCCCAGCCCCAGGATCTGGTAAGCCCTGGTCATGTATTTCCCTTGAAGGCGCGTAAGGGCGGTGTTCTTGTTCGTTCTGGTCAGACAGAGGGCTCTGTGGATCTGGCCCGACTGGCAGGATTGAAACCGGCCGGCGTAATCTGTGAGATTATGAAGGATGATGGCACCATGGCCAGGATGCCGGATCTGGAAGTATTTGCCGACAGTCATGGCCTCAAAATTGTTACCATAGCCGATATCATCGAATATCGTATGCGCAACGAGTCGTTTGTCCACCGCGCAGCCAGCACTACACTTCCCACTATCCACGGGGGAGAGTTCAATGCCATTGTCTACGTCAATGATATTGATCCCAGTCAACACATTGCCCTGGTAAAGGGAGAGATCAACCCGGATGAAGAGATCCTGGTACGGGTTCATTCGGAGTGTCTCACTGGCGATGTTCTGGGTTCCCTGAGATGCGATTGCGGAGATCAGCTGCATCGGGCCATGGAAATGGTGAATGAAGAGGGCAAGGGCGTCATTCTCTACATCACCAACCACGAGGGCCGGGGGATAGGCCTGGTGAACAAGCTCAAGGCATACGCCCTGCAGGACGAGGGCAAGGACACTGTAGAAGCCAACGAGGCACTCGGATTCAAGGCTGACCTGCGGGACTATGGCATCGGAGCCCAAATCCTTGTTGACCTGGGAATTCGCAAAATGAGGCTCATGACGAATAACCCCAAGAAAATCGTTGGCCTGGAGGGGTATGGCATCACCATAACTGAGAGAGTGCCCATCGAGATTCCTCCAAACCCGTGCAACATCAATTACCTGCGTACCAAATGTTCAAAAATGGGGCATTTGTTGAGTCTGACCAGACAGGAAGAAAACTTCTAGGCCGCCCTGAGACAGGATCAGGTGCTCACGAGTTCTAGCAGCTGGCGGTGACTGAGACCAGACGGCGATGGAACAGCAGGCGCTGGGGCGGGCAGCCCACATCTATTGGCGCAGCGGGAGGAGAATATGGTGGACGTGATTGAAGGCAAGCTGGAGGCCAAAGGGCTCAAATTTGCGGTTATTGTCAGCCGCTTCAATGATTTCATTTCAGATAGATTGGCCGGCGGGGCTCTGGATGCTCTGCTGCGATGTGGTGCCCGGAAAAAAGATATAGAGGTGGTCAAAGTGCCGGGGGCCTGGGAGATACCTCTGGTTGCCAGAAAATTGGCGGAGAGAAGATCGTGCGACGCTATCATCTGCCTGGGTGCGGTTATCCGCGGCAGTACGCCGCACTTTGAATACGTCAGCGCCGAGGTCTCCAAGGGCATCGCGGCTGTGGCTCTGGAAATGGGCATGCCAATCACTTTTGGAGTGCTCACTACTGATACCATCGAGCAGGCTATTGAGCGGGCTGGTTCCAAGGCCGGCAACAAGGGTTGGGAGGCTGCCCAGGCGGCTATCGAGATGGTAAACGTGCTCCGCCAGCTGGAAAAGTGATCGAGGCACACCGAGAATTGCGTTATGGGGAGGCGACACCGTTCGCGGGAAATGGCGGTTCAGGTGCTCTACCAGGCGGACATGACTGGCAGCACAATGAGGGAAGCATTTCAGAGCTTTTGTGAACACTTTGGTCCACCAGAAGACCTGAGAGTTTTTGCTCGGGAACTGGTGGAGGGTGTCCAAGACCACCTGGAAAAGATAGATGCACTTATTGAAGAGGGATCTGAGCACTGGCGACTGACGCGTATGTCAGCAGTAGACAGAAATGTACTGCGTCTGGCAGTCTTTGAGCTTCTGCATCGCCCCGACATTCCTAGCAAGGTGACTATTAATGAGGCTGTGGAACTAGGGAAAAAATTTGGCTCCGAGGACTCTGGTGGCTTTATTAACGGTATTCTGGACAGAATTAGAGCACAGCTCGAAACAGGCGGTCAGAGCTGTGAACCTGTTGACTGGAGTTGAAGTGGAGGAAACATGGAGGCACGGTACGACCCTGGTGTGATTGAACCTCAATGGCAACGCTTCTGGGAAGAACGTGGGTTGTTCAATGTGACTGAAGATCCTGATAAGCCCAAGTACTATCTTCTCGAGATGTTTCCTTATCCTTCCGGACGCATTCACATGGGACACGTGCGCAATTACACCATTGGTGACGTTGTAGCACGTTACAAAACCATGCGGGGCTACAATGTCCTCCACCCCATGGGCTGGGACGCCTTTGGCATGCCTGCTGAAAATGCGGCCATCAAGGCCAATTCTCATCCGGCAACCTGGACTTACAACAACATTGCTCAGATGAAAGCCCAACTCAAGCGAATGGGATTCAGCTACGACTGGAACAGAGAGCTTGCCACCTGTGATGTCTCCTACTACCGCTGGGAGCAGCAGATATTTTTGAAGATGTACGAACGGGGGCTGGCCTATCGTAAGAAAGCGTATGTAAACTGGTGCGCCACCTGCCAGACAGTGCTGGCCAACGAGCAGGTTGAAGGTGGACTCTGCTGGCGTTGCGGTCAGCAGGCAGAACAGAAAGAGATGGAGCAGTGGTTTCTGAAAATCACTGAATACGCCGATGAACTGCTCGACTATTGTGACAAGCTGCCAGGATGGCCGGAGCGCGTCCTCACTATGCAGCGCAACTGGATAGGAAAGAGCCACGGCGCCATTATTCATTTTCCTATAGAAGGCAGCAATGATCATATAGAAGTGTTCACCACCCGCCAGGATACCGTATATGGTGCAACCTTCATGAGCCTGGCAGTAGAACATCCCCTTGCCCTAGAACTCTGTAAAGGAAAGCCGCAAGAGGCACAGGTTAAGGAATTTATTGAGCATACCAAGCGGATTCAACGCAGTGAGCGCACTTCGGAATTGCTCGAAAAAGAGGGCGTATTCACAGGATCCTACTGCAAGAATCCCATGACGGCTGCCCGCATGCCCATTTACGTGGCTAACTTCGTATTGATGGAATACGGCACCGGAGCTGTTATGGCAGTCCCTACTCATGACCAACGGGACTTCGAGTTTGCCAAGAAATATGACTTGCCCCTCAAGCTGGTGGTGAATCCCCCGGGTGAACAACTCGATGAACAGAATATGACAGAGGCCTATGAGGAGGATGGCGTTCTGGTGAACTCGGGCCAGTTCAGCGGCATGGATAGCGCCGCTGCCAGAAAGGCCATTGCTGAATACCTCGAGGCCAACGGCCTGGGTCTGGCCACAGTAACCTATCGTCTCAGAGACTGGCTCATCTCTCGACAGAGGTATTGGGGTGCCCCCATCCCGATAATCTACTGTGATTCCTGCGGAGTGGTGCCTGTGCCTGAGCATGACCTGCCTGTAGTTCTGCCCCTGGATGCCAGTCTAACTCCTGCTGGAGGAACTCCTCTGCCAAAGCTGCAGGAATTTGTGGAGACCACCTGCAGCAAGTGCGGCGGCCGGGCAAGGCGCGAGGTGGACACAATGGACACCTTTGTGGAATCTTCCTGGTATTTTCTGCGCTATGCCTGTGCAGACTACCAGGAAGGGCCATTGGACAGGGCTAGAGTAGAGTACTGGCTGCCGGTCAATCAATACATCGGCGGCATCGAACATGCAGTGCTCCATTTGCTCTATGCCAGGTTTTTTACCAAGGTGCTTCGAGATATGGGTTTGATAGATCTGGACGAACCTTTCACCAACCTGTTGACTCAAGGCATGGTCTGCAAGGAAACTCTTCGCTGTCCAGAACATGGCTGGCTGGGGCCTGAGGATGTTGCTGAAGAACAGCCGGAAGTGTACCTTTGTCGTCATTGCGGCCGCCTTGCTGAGGTTGGCCGTAAGGAAAAGATGTCGAAATCCAAAGGAAACGTGGTTGATCCAGAAGATCTGGTTAATCGCTACGGCGCGGACACTGTGAGATTGTTCTGTCTATTCGCCTCTCCCCCCGAAAAAGACCTGGAATGGAGTGCCCGGGGAGTTGAGGGTTGCTCCCGATTTCTGAACCGGCTCTGGCGGCTGGTGTACGAAGAGCACCAGCAGCTTGTGGGCATAGCAGCAGTCAGTACCAGCGAAGAATTGGCAGGAGAGGCCAGAGATCTTCATCGCAAGGCGCACCAGTGTATAAAAAAGGTTACCGAAGACATCGAGCAACGATTCCACTTCAACACTGCTGTCAGCGCGGTCATGGAGTTGGTAAACGCTATATACCAGTTTCGCAGCCAGCCGCGGACCGATTATCAGGAACTGCAAGTGCTGCGGTTTGCATTGGAAACCGCCGTACTGCTCATCTCTCCCATGGTGCCCCACATTGCGGAATCGATGTGGCAGGCCCTGGGTCATGACCGCAGCCTGGTAACTGAGCCGTGGCCTCGATGGGATGAAGAGGCTGCAGCAGAAGAGAAACAGCTCATCGTAGTCCAAGTGAACGGCAAACTTCGGAGTCGAATCTATGTGTCTCCCGGGACGGCCAACACTGAGGTGGAGGCTGCTGCCCTTGCGGATGAACGCGTCCGCGCTTTCATTGGAGACCGGGCTGTGCGGAAGGTAGTAGTGGTGCCCGGCAGACTGGTGAACGTGGTTGTCTAGTACGAAACCCGACCGTATAGATGGGGACGCCTGGAGCTGTCTGCAAGACTAAAGGATAGAGCCGCTTGGCACAGGGGCCGAAACAGCCAGATCACCCTCCCGCTAGAAAAACAAAGTGGAGAGGCCTGTTGCACGGCACTTCACTGTGTGCAACTCGCAAGTCCGTTATAACTACAAAGAGCCCCACGCTTTGGCTTCTCCTGTTTGTGCTGACTGCGGCTTGTGGGTACCAATTTTCCCTGACAGAGGGACCGGCGCCAGGGCACATCAATAGCATTGCCATTCCAGTGTTGCAGAATCAAACAGCGGAAATAGGCATCGAGTCGATTTTTACCAATGCTATTATAGATCAATTCGTTCGCAGCAATCGTCTGGCCATCAAGAGTCCTGCAAAGGCTGATGCGGTCCTTACTGGCAGCATTTCCAGGATAAGATCGGAGATTGCCTCCCGGCGCAGCCCTGAAGAAACCTTGACCACGCGGATCTATATCACCCTGGATTTGACTCTGCGCAAAAGGGAGTCTGGCGAGGTGCTCTGGCACGACGACTCACTGAGCTATTTTGCAGAATACGGGGAAGCTGATAATGTTCAGTTGACAAGGGGGGCTCGACGTCTGGCAATAATCAAGATCGCCAATTTTCTGGCCGAAAAGGTTCATGAGAACATCTTCCTCACTTTTTGACTCCCATTGGAAGGAGTTAACCTTTCAACACTTCCACCAGACTGACTGGTACAGGCCGGTGTATGTGACGCCTGAAAAAGAAGGGTGCGCTTGCGCTTCAGCCCTGTTGACTCGCCAGGGCGTGCACTTTCTTGCTCAATCTTGAAATCTTCCTGGAGGCAGTCCGTTTGTGGATCGTACCCTTGGAGGCAGCGCGATCTATGACGGGGATGGCCTCCTGTAAAGCTGCTCGGGCCTCGTCAACTGACTTGTGTTCTACAGCCAGGCGCACTTTTTTTACCACATGCTTTACCCGACTCTTGACAGCGCGGTTGCGTGCCCGGCGCACCTGGTTCTGTCTTGCCCTCTTCATGGCTGACTTGTGAGTTGCCAAAGGAAATCCTCCTATTTGTGCAATATCAATTCTTCTGCTGATCAGCTGACTCTGGGATCGGTAGAATAGGCCTTTTAACACTCAAGGCTGGCAAAAGTCAAGAGGTTTTAGGTGAAATGTATCAACCTTCATAGCAAAGCGTCATTACCATATGGGTGCGGCGACTATTTTGCAGGCAAGACAACGCCCTGTGGGCACACCTTACCAGTCTGTTGCAGGATTGCCCTTGAGTCATAGCTAGTGAAAATATGGCACAGGATCTGCCGCTGCTGATTTTGCCACGGGAGATTGCAGGATGGCTGCTACCCGGAAGCTTGGAGCTTTGCACACAGTGGGGTAGAACACTGCTGAGTGGATAAAAGGACTTCTCCAGTCCGTAGTAGCAATCAGGCCGCCAGCTTGTCCACGTAATAGTAGACGGTTGCGCCGGGTGTTCTCGTACGGGAGGAAAAATTTAGTGAATCAGACTTTATCAACGTCTGTTTCAAGTGTTTCCAGATATTCACAAGCAGCCTTGCCAACCGAAACTTGACCGACTTCCTGAGCAATGAATCGCCGATCTTCGCCGGCTATTCTGAGAAACCTGACGCCCATCCCACGTGGTGTGATATGGTCATCAGGACCATACATATTGGACCACACTACTTCGGCGCGCACCTCGAAAGGATGGTCCGGCGCCTTGATGGTCATGTCAAAGACTTTATTGAGTGCCAATGGCTTGTGGCAACGTATAAAGCCGCCATCCGGCGACAGATGCCGTGTTATACCTTCTAGATCTTGACCATCATGATGAATAATTACCGGCCACCTGATTTCGCCCTTGGGGCAGGAACTCTGCTCATCTACTGCACTCATGCTCTCCGCCCCCTCTATGATGAGGATACCTTGTTGACGCGTTGTTTGAGCTCAGTCCCCATCTTGAAATAAGGTAGATTCTTGGCAGCCACCTGAACTGGTTTGCCGGTTTTCGGATTTCTGCCGCGATAGGGTTGATATTGCTTTACCTTGAACGTACCGAAGCCGCGGATTTCAATACGTTCTCCTGCAGTTAGAGCATTAACCATACTGTCGAAAACAGTGTCGACGCAGACTTTTGCTTCCTTCTGCATCATGTTCATCTTGCCGGAAAGGGCCTTGGCCAGCTGACTTTTGTGCATTGGCTTCTCCTTTGCTCACGAGCTGCCGGGTTGAAACATATGTTTGGCTGTTTTTATAGCAAAGAAAGTGCCAAAAGAGTTGAAGTGGCCAAAAGGTTGCCTGCGTGTGCCTGGGGTCCTGGCAGTGAGGTGCTCTTTATGGCTATGAGAAGGAAGAGCCAAATTCTAAAAAGGGGCTGAGGTCTGCTCTGGACGACCCAGTGCGGCAGACGCTGTTCATCTCCACTATTTGCCTCGCCTCAAGGACCACCTTTCATAGGCCAGGCCGATGAGAAACAGGCCGCCCAATATCCAGATGAGAATGGCCAGTATTTTCAAAACAGAACCTACAGGGGTATAGGTGTGCGAGCGAAAGAGAGGTGAGAAGTCTACTGTGCAACTCTCGTAGGTGAAGGCATAATTCCAGGGAATGTAACCCAATGAACCGACAAGACCAATTCCAACAAAGAACAATGCGGATTTAACCCATTTGTTCATTTTTCTCTATCTGCCTCGGCTAGGCCCCCATCTCTATTGAGATCTCTCAGGGCTGCTGGTATCAGTAAGGGGCATGGTGGTTAACGGGCCTGAAGACAGGGAAAAATTCTGTTGTTACCATACCCAATAGGATAGATAATTTCAACCAAAAAGAGAGCTGGCGCAAATATTTCATGAACAGCGATTGCACTTGTAGCTATAATTGCTTCTAACTCGGGTGCTGCAAGTCGCACAGGTGCAAAGGAAGAAATCGCATAAATGACAAGACGAATCAGTCCCGGACGATGTGGTGGTTGACAATCTCGTCAAAGTGCAACAAGCTTGGGTCGATTGTCTCCCTGGAATGGGTGCTGCTCTGGATATTTGGCGAACTGTTGCAGGTCAACACTTTTGCACTACCACAGCAATGCCAGGGGTAATTAGGCGGCTACCAGTTAGCTGAAGATTTGCACAGATGCAAGACAAGAATACTGATTTCTACCGTCCCGCTGCCCTGATCAGTGGGCTCACCCTGGTGAGCCGCATACTTGGCTTTGCCCGGGATGTGGTCATAGCCTATGTGCTTGGCGCAAGTGTCATCACCGATGTGTTTTTCGTTGCCTTTCGGATTCCCAATCTATTCCGTCGCCTTTATGCGGACGGCTTTCTCAGCCTGCCTTTTATGCATGCCTTTGGCCGCAGTCAAGTGCTTGCTGACGGAGAGGCCTTCAGGAATGTCTCTTCCAGCTTATTCTGTTTGACCACAAGTATCTATACAGCGGTACTCATTGTTGGAGAGTTGGCCGCGCCTGTGCTGGTAGCCATATGTGCGCCTGGTTTCATACATGCCGAGGCCGAGTACAATCTGACAGTCTCTTTGACACGGCTGCTACTTCCCTACATACTGCTCATCGGGGCAACCGGTTTCTTTATGGCGGTGCTCAACAGCAGGGACCATTTTGCCGCACCAGCGGCTGCACCAGCCCTGCTCAATGTCAGTATGATAGCAGCACTGCTGCTGGGACAGTGGTTCATGGCTGCTCCTGTATGGGCACTCTCCTGGGGTGTGCTTATAGGGGGTCTGCTGCAGCTGCTCCTGCAGCTTCCCAGGGGCAGCAAGTTCATCAGTATGCAGGGCTGCAAACAGTGGTGGCGGCATCATGTCTGCAAGCAGACCTCGAGGATAATCTTGCCAACTGTTCTCGGAGCGGCAGTGAACCAGCTGAATATTTTTGTGGCCACCATGTTTGCCTCTTTTCTCGCCGCCGGAAGTATCTCTTTTCTATACTATGGCGAAAGACTGATGCAATTTCCCCTGGGAATATTTGCCAGTGCTGTTGCTACCTCGGTTATGCCCACGCTTACTCGCCATAATGCGGCCATGGAGTGGGCGGCCTTTCGGCAGCAGCTGGTAGAGGCAATTGAGATTCTGTTTTTTTTCACAATTCCTGCTGCTGCAGGACTCTGGATTTTAAGGGAACCTCTGATCCGCCTGGTCCTGGAAAGAGGTGAGTTTGGCGCTGCTGCATCCAGCATGACGGCTGAAGCGCTTGGCTATTATGCTTTGGGACTCTGGGCAGTAGCTGGCTGCCGGCTTCTGGTGGCTGCCTGGTATGCACTCAATAGACCCTATGTCCCTTTTTTTGCCGGGTTGGCTGCACTCACCAGCAATGTTCTACTCTGTCTGGCGCTGGTTGAATCAATGGGTCTCGGCGGCCTGGCCCTGGCGACTTCCCTCGCTGCCGCAATTCAGCTGGTAATCTTGCTGGCTCTGCTGGTCAAGAGGCTGCAGTCCATGGAGACATGCAGACTTCTAGGTGGAGGGTTGCGTTGTCTGCTTGCTTCGGCTTTGATGGCTCTGCTGGTTCACTATCTTTATGCCTTGGCCATAGGGTCTGATTTTGTGATGCCAGGAAATTCACTGCTGCCGATATGTGGCTGCATCCTGGTAGGGGTATTTACCTATCTTGGCATCATTTCACTCCTGGGGTTGCCGCCAAGCGTCAAAAACATTTGGCAGGAGAGACTTTTCCTGGGGAAAGGCTGATATTTATATAGCCACAAGGAGGGAAGGTCTTGAGGGCTGCTGTCGGGCGGCGGCGAGGCGACAGGGCCGCCTAGTCAGTGGTATAAATGCTTGTGAAGAGGCACGCACTGATTTGTGGAGCAGCCTTGCTTTGCAGATTAGTACTCCACAGGATTCATCCACAACAGGTTTTCTGCACCCTCAGGACAGAGCCCCTCTGGCTCGGGGGGGTAGCCAGAAGGGCTCTTCACGGTTGACAAAGGAGGTTAGCTCGCAATCTCTAATTAGTTTGTACCTCGGCGCAACAAAATGTTCCCGAGTAAGTTTGCCTACCTTCAGTGAAACGTGGGGCAACAGACAAACCCCATCTTTGCACTCGCCGAACAAAGATGGGGCAAGAGAGGTATGTTTGGGCCTGGTCCTACTTTTGGCGCCAAAACCCTATTCAAAAAATAGTATAACTTGTTCAATACATGGCGGCAAGGGCAAATGGCAAGAATTTGAGCCTGAAACCTTCGAATCAAAAGTTCAATGACGAACTTATCTACTCAGCGCTCAGTGCAGTGCGGGCAATTGCTTTGAGGTAGATCGCCAAAATACCTCACTGTACTTGCGAATCCAGGCACTAAAGGCTCTATTGCTGGCGAAAACCATCAATAAAGAGCAGCATAGGGCCTCACACAGTAGCTCGAGCGTTGAGAGCACTTGCGCAACTCAGCTATTTCTTGGTCCTCGTCTTCTTTGCCTTTTTCTTTCTTGCCTCCTGCAGTTTTTTACCGAGTCCGAGTTCTTTGGCAGTCTTTCTTCTCTTGGCAGTCAAGGACTTGGCTGACAGGGGCTGCCTGGCAGAAAAGCCCCATTTCTTGCGGTATTCTTTGGGGGTGATTCCGAACTTTGCGAGAGTTCTGGCAGTAATTTGCTTGTATTTCTTGCCATCCTCAAGGTTGACGATGTAATTTCTCTGAATGGATTTGGCTGGATTGGCCCTGAGTTGAGCCAATTCATCGTCAACCGGAGCTTCTTCTCCACGTTCACCTTTTTCTTCCAACTCCTTGATAGACTGCAAGGCCTGAAACGACTTTGTTAAAGCTTCATTGATTTCATCGGCTGACATTGGTGCATGCGAAGCTTGTGCTGCAACAATCTCAGCGGCCATTTCGGTCAAAGATTTTGCCATAATGATTCCTCCCTCTATCTAGTTGTGGAGCGAAAGTAGTTTTTGTAAAGCTAAACAATGTAATATAAAGATGTCAAGTAAAATGTCAAATGAGAATAAGAGAGGAGAACTGAATTCTAGTTAAACTAAAACAAATTTGTTCTTGCGAGACCGCTAGAAAAGCAATAACGCACATGAGATATTGATGTTATCCAAAGGCACTAGTTCAATCTGGTATCAGAGATATTGCGCAATGTCTCAGGCATTTTTCATGAGGTCTTCAGTTGTTTTAATTTTGACGACATGAAGGAAGGCTACTCACTGTCAGCCGACTTGCTCAGTATTGTATGTATCAGACCATGGCAGGCATTGCCTGCGTGTTGTGTCCTGAGTCAATCGTTTCTCAGAACTGAAGCTTGTATTTGCTTGCGATCTGCCATAGACTGGCGGCTCTCTTTTTGTTCAGCGGCATAAACAGACTGACGTTGTAGCACAGCTGCTCTGCACTGCCCGCTGGCAAACAGCAGGTGCAGCGACTCTGGTGGCTGAATACCTGGCAGTGGTTCTAAAAGGTTGTCGGCACCGGCAGGGTAACAGGGGAGAGATGGATCAGAGCACCTGGGAACATTTGCTGACAAGATCGGTTGAATGCGCTGATGAGAGAATCTCCATTCAGGAAAAACTCTCTTACGCCAATCGCCTCAACTGCATGCTGGGCCGCCAGGTTGCGAGCAGATCGAGCCATTGCTCAGCTTGTCGAAACCTTTGAGAAACGGCTGCAAGGTAGTCGTATGCTCATGCAGCAGCTTGGCATTGTGCGTATTTGTACCCAGTGCGACGAAACCGAAGGTGGGAGCTGTTGAGGTGCTGGTCTCGAAAACAAATTCGACGCCATCATGTTACTGGTTAATCTTTTGCTGGGAGCAACATTGCCCGAGAGCCGTTTGCGGATGGGATCATGTTATTTCCTCAGTAAACGGGGCTGCATTCTGCAGTTTCGGTTGATACTGTACGTAGATTTTCTCTGTGAGAAGATATTAACCTGTCTAGATCATTCTGACCTGGTTAGACTGCAAACCATTTCTGGGGAGGAACTGATGGCTGGTTTTCTTCTCTACGACAGGGTCGAACGATTCTTGTCTGAAAAAGGCTTTCCCAGCTCTGCAATCGTCGCTGGCCTGCGTCAGTGATATCGGTGAGACTCAAGAAGGCCATCAGTTGTCTGCCAATTTATTCCTGCTGAACTCCAGGATTCGTGCAAAGACACGCTCACAATCTGCACCTCTAATAATGCTGTGGCGGGCGGCTGGAAAAATCGTCAATTCCTTGTCTTTTGAACCGAGTTTCTGGTAGAGCTCTTCTGTTCCTTCAGGATGCACCACCGGATCTTCTGAGGCCTGAATCAGTAAGGCTGGCAGAGTGATCTCCGGCGCTCTTTTGCCCACCTCGTCCATGAGGTCGAGAAGCTCTTTGATACCATGCACAGGATTGCGCAGATAATTTATTTCAGGATTTTCAGGTTCGTTGGGTACGAAGTGCCAGCGGCTCTCCTCTCGGGAAAATCTATTTACCAGTTTGTTCCACACAACTACTGCAGGGGCCAGACGAGCCGACATTCTTCGCAATTTGAAAGGAGGGTTGATGGCAAAAACGGCTCGCAGCTTGTAGAGATTGTTTGCTGCGAGCATGAGGGCCAGGCCGGCTCCCATGCTGAAGCCACCAGCTATGATATTTTCGCAGCTGTTAGCCAGGATCAAATAACCATGCTCCGCTGATGTGAGCCAGTCCTGCCAGTTTCTGGCTGCGAGATCTTCTGGACTCGTACCATGCCCCCGCAAGCGGACGCCATAGACGGCATAGCCGTTCTGATGGAGGTAATTGGCCAAAGGCCTCATTTCTTCAGGAGCGGCCATGTAGCCGTGAGCCAGCAGTATGCCGTTTTTGGGCCGAAAACGCCTGAGAAAGAAAGGTGCGCCGATATGCCTTGGTTTCGACTCGCCGTCTATTTTGAACTCCTGATAGTCTCTGATGAACTGTGCTTTATCGCTCTTCAGCAGCGCCCGTCTCTGCTGCCAGCGAATGTACCAGGCCGGGCTCCAGGCGATGCGGCGAATTTCCCTGATGAGTGTCCGGAGGTATTCTACTTCGTTGAGGATCACCAGGTAGGTATTGTCGCGTCGGATGGTGTGGAAGTTAAAAAGAGAGGTCATCTTCAAGGGTTTCTTGGTGATGAGTTCCCCTGTGAGACTTATGACGCCACTTTTTTCGGCCACTGCCAGAAAGTCCGCAAGCTTGCGGGGATAAAGTCGACAAAGTTGACTGCGCTGGTCCTCATGAAGGGCACGGTGAAAGTTGATGCCTTGCAAAGCGACCACTCTCTGGGAGGCCAGAAACAGACGCTGGGCCAATTCGAAGACCGTAAGGCGTCTGTTTGGCGAGTATTTGAGAAGATAGGCGGCCAGGTGATCATGGTTGACTGTTGTCATTCTGTATATGGAGTCCATGACCTTCATGGTAATTTTGCTGGCAGTTCTTCGCATGAGCGCTCGTGAGGGCAGAACCTCATCCGGTGATATGGCCTTGGGGCTGAGGATGTCCTGTTGGATTCGTTGTTGTCGCAGCCATGGCCGAATGGCAAATGGTTCACCAATGCTGATGTCGATGTCAACTCCAGCAAGGAGCATGGTGCCTTCGGTTAGCAGCTCTTCGCGAAACCTCTCAGGGAGGTCCTTGATCAAGAAAGAGGCCAGTCGCTCAATGGCGTTTTCACGGGAACGGATGGGATAGTAGCTGACGTTGACTGGAACCAGGAAGGTTTCCTTACTGTTTACCTCTGCTGCCGTGTGGAGACCGAATACCCTGAGCTGCTCCTCCAGCAGAGGTGAGTGCCCTGAGCGAAGGTGTTCAATGCGCTGCCGGTAGAATTCAGTTCGCAAAGCAAGAACTGCAGCTCCTGTATGGGGAGGGCGCCGGCTGCCGGTGGCACTGTAAATAAGAAATCTGCCGTGTTCGACAATCTTTTTGTCCTTGATCATCATGCCTTCAGGGAAAATTAACCATGAATGGTCGCCTTTCAGCAAGGAGCTGACAATAATTCGATCGCGATTCGGATCCTTGGTAGAAACCGCGCCAATGTTCTCCAGGTAGCTTCGCAGGGTGCCCCTGAAGAAGCCATGATATGCCAGGGCCATAACTGGTTTGCCTGTAAGCTTGTAAAACTCATACGGCAGAATGAGTGTTTCGAGGCGAGTAAAGTGATTGACGACAAATATGAGAACACCGTCCTGGATGTTTTCTGCTCCATGGATGTGCACCGAGGCTCTGAACAGCTTTTCCAGAGCGCTCACCCCAAATTTGCTCAAAGAAAAGGTTAAGCGGTTGATTTCAACCATAGCTGACCAGCCCCAACAAGAATCACCAGACAAAAAATCTGGTTTAACGGGTCACCCCCAACATAAGAGGGGCCCTAACCTGATGTTTTGTAAATTGGCAGTCTTGCTCCGCCGATTCATGCAATATCTGTGCGGGAGGTGAGGAAAGTGTGCTGGCTTTCAACAAGAGAGACTTAGTTGGTGCTACTGTTTGACGCGCTCAATATACTCGCCGCTGCGAGTATCCACCTTCACAAGATCGCCCTCGTTGAGAAAGAGTGGCACCTGAACCACGACACCCGTTTCGAGAGTAGCAGGCTTGGTAGCTCCGGTAGCAGTGTCGCCGCGGACTCCAGGTTCTGTCTGTACTATGGCCAAATCCACAAAGTTGGGCAAATCGATGCCGATAGGTTTGTTGTTGAAGAAGAGAACTTTCACATCGGTGTTCTCTTTAAGGAAGTTCTTGGCATCCCCCAGGTGTTCTTCGTCTATAAAGATCTGCTCGTAGTTATTGTTGTCCATGAAGCAGTAACCTTCTGTATCGCGGTAGAGAAACTGCATTTCTCTTTCAACCAGGTCAGGCCGCTCCACTTTTTCTCCAGAGCGAAATGTTCGTTCCAACACCTGACCCGTCTCCATATTCTTGAGCTTGGTGCGCACGAAAGCTCCGCCTTTGCCTGGTTTGACATGCAAAAATTCCACAATAAGGTAAGGCTTGCCATCGAGTTCAATTTTGAGACCCCTGCGAAAGTCACTGGTAGAGTACATGTCAATCTCCGGTGCCAGGCTCGTTGGTTACCCTGAATCTTCAAGGAGGGAACCTACCGAAATGGTCAGGGCCGTGTTCTTGCTCTGTACATTTTTGACACAATGTCTGCCAATTTTTCACGATCGAAGTCCACTGTCAGGTCTTCAGAAGTAACAGCAGGAGATTTTGTTGGGCGCTCCTCCATGGTTCGCCCAAGCTTTTCTAGCAGCTGCAACAACTTGCGGCCTTTTGCCTGGGATGCGATTCTTTGTTGCAGTGCGGCCAGTCTTTCCTGGATATCCTTCTTTTGCGGAGAAGTTGCCAGAATTTGTCTGTACACTGCTGCTGCTTTCTCCAGGTGCCCTTGTTGGCTGTAAAGTTCTGCCATGGTAATAGTGGCAACCTCAGTGTCATCCGGTACAGCAACAGGCGCCTCTTCAGTTTCGCCCAGGACACCTGAGGATTCCAATGGTTCTTCAGGAGATAGTTGCAGGATTCTAACAACCTGTTGGTAGTATGATGCCTGGTTCTGAAGGCCTTTGTGTTCATATACCTCTGCAAGTGCTTCATAAGTAGTGATGTTGCTATCGAGGATTTCTTTGGCCCGCAGGAGTTCTGCCTCAGCTTGATCTATGTCGCCAGCGCGCAAGTAGGAAAGTCCCATGATGACTCGGGCCCTGAGATCATGGGGATGAACCCTGAGTCCGCTCTGGCAGACTTCAATTGCCTCTCTGTACTTTTCTTTCTCCAACAGCGCCTCGGCCAGGAAAACAAAGACCCTCGAGGTGGGATCTTTCTGCAGCATCTCTCGGTAGAGTTCAATATCCGTCATTGAAGTAGTATGGGCAAGGGTTAGTATGTAGCTGAAATTGGTCAATACTATAGTGGCTTCAGCAAATATTTTCAATAGGAGATCTTCTGCTGAACTCTGCTTCTGCAGTTATCTTCCATGGAGTCGGCACGACTATTCTTGTCATTCTTTATTTCTGCAGCATCAACAGGTGCGAAATATATAATGAGTTCGTCCTTCTTGACCAGTCCCAACTCCTGCCGCGCCAAGTGTTCGAGCGCAGCAGGGTCTGTGCGAAGACGAGTAATTTGTTGATAAAGCTGTTGGTTGTCGTTTTCCAAAGCCTTATTTTTCTGGACCAGTTCCTGGTATTCTTGCTGCAGATGACGAAGGTGCAGGAGACCCTGAGCATTGAAAGTGATCAACAGGAAACTGCTGAGTGGCAAGAGCAGGGCGGCAAAGATGAGCACATATTGCTTTCCGCGTGAAATTTTTCGATTTGCCCTGGTGCTCACCATGATTTCTCACATAAGTAGCTGGGTCTTTTCGTTTCTAGGCAGCGTGCCTCACTGTGCAGCAAATTATTGTTTCAAGAGAGTTTGGCAAGAAGTTTGCCTTTTTTATCACAGGAATAGGTTTGTTGTAAACGTCTTTATAAGAAAAGTATCGCCCACGGCAATTGGCTTGATGGCAAAATAAATGTGCTCCTGATAACGAGTATCGGTAAGCAGGCGCGGCAGAGGATGGTAAGCACGGCAATGAGTCGGTAGCCGAAGGCTTCAGCCTGCGTTGTCCTGTGTTGATATCGATTTGGAGAAACAATTTCCCCATGGCACCATTGTCATGCTGGCCGCTGGCTCAGCCTTCAGGTTAGCCGCCAGCAATCGAGCGGTGAAAGCGGTGCACTTTCATTTTGCCATCAACCCATACGGCAAAGTTGCAATAGTGATTAGCTGGCCTCTGCTGATCCTGCCAGAGTATAATTTCTGCTGGCAGTAGGAGTGACAGGAGAAAGGCCGGCCGGGAGAAAAGCCTTGACAAAAAGAGGTGAGAATATAAAATACTCAAATTTCTAGGAAAATTAAATAAAATGCCACACATTGAGAACAGGAGAGGATAGATGGGCATTGTTGCAGATAAGATCAGAGAATTGCGAGACAAAGAAGCCAAAATCAAGGAAATGGGTGGTGCGGAGGCGGTAAAGAAACAGCACCAGAGAGGAAAGCTTACCGCCAGGGAGCGCATCGATCTCCTTTTCGACCAGGGCACCTTTCGGGAAACTGACATTTTCATGAAGCACCGCGGCACGCTCTTTGGCCTGGATAAAATGGAAATCCCGGCTGATGGAGTGGTAACGGGCTTTGGCAAGGTGAACGGCAGGCCGGTGTGCGCCTTTTCGCAAGATTTTACTGCCCGGGCTGGCACCCTTGGAGAGATGCATGCCAAGAAGATTTGCAAAGTTCTGGACATGGCTATGAAGGCCGGCATTCCCGTGGTGGGATTCAACGACTCGGGCGGAGCAAGGATTCAGGAGGGGGTGGATTCACTTTCCGGCTATGGCCAGATATTCTACCGCAACGCCATTGCCTCCGGGGTTATCCCCCAAATTTCTGCAATCATGGGGCCCTGCGCTGGAGGGGCTGTGTATTCTCCTGCAATGACTGATTTTGTCTTCATGGTGAAGAAAACCAGCTACATGTTTATTACCGGACCTGACGTGATCAAGGCAGTGCTGGGTGAAGAGATTACTTTCGAAGACCTGGGCGGCGCCATGGCCCACAATAGCAAGAGCGGCGTAGCCCATTTTGCCTGCGAAGACGATGCCAATGCCATAGAACAAATCAAACTCCTGTTGAGCTACCTGCCGAGTAACAACATGGAGGAGCCGCCGCGGGTGGATACAGGCGACAGCATTACCCGAACCGATCCTGCCCTCGACAGCATCATTCCGGACAACCCCATGGGCTCGTATGACATGAAGGATGTCATCCGATCCATCGTAGACAATGGAGATTTCCTCGAAGTACACCAGTTTTATGCCCAGAATATGGTTGTTGGATTTGGCCGCCTGGCCGGACGCACCATAGGAATCATTGCCAACCAGCCCAAAGTGCTTGCTGGCTGCCTGGATGTGGATTCCTCCGACAAGGCCACCAGATTCATCCGCTTTTGTGATTGTTTCAATATTCCCCTGCTCACCATTGCCGATGTGCCAGGTTACTTACCGGGCAGCCAGCAGGAATGGAGCGGTATTATCAGACATGGGGCCAAGCTGCTGTGGTGTTATTCCGAGGCAACGGTGCCAAAGATTACCCTGATTACCCGCAAGGATTATGGGGGCTCTTATTTGGCCATGTGTTCCAGGGATCTTGGTGCTGATCTGGCCTTGGCCTGGCCCACGGCAGAGATTGCCGTTATGGGGGCTGAAGGGGCTGCCAATATAATCTTTCGCCGCGAGATAATGGCAGCCGAGGATCCTGAAGCAAAGCGGCAGGAAAAAATCGAAGAGTATCGCAACCTGCTCTATAATCCGTATATCGCCCAGTCACGGGGATACATCGACGGAATCATCGTGCCGAGTGAGACGCGGCCTCGCCTAATAGAGGCTCTAGAAGTTCTCTCCACCAAGAGGGAGCAGCTGCCGCCAAAGAAGCACGGCAATATCCCACAGTAATACACTTTGCCGGAGAAGTTGGCCCTCCAGGGCAAGTGTCCAGGTTATAAAAAATCGGCGGCGATCCGCTGAGGGCTGGCCGCCCTTAACTCAATCTTGCCGTTCACACAATTCTATGAGCACTCCGTGGGTTGACTTGGGGTGGAGGAAGGCTATCTTGGCACCGCCGGCGCCCACTCTCGGTTTCTCGTCGATGAGCCGTATTCCTTGCTTTTTCAATTCAGCCAGCGCTTCTTCCAAGTTTTCGACTCTGAAGGCAATGTGTTGAATGCCCTCTCCCCGTTTTTCCAGATATTTGGCAATGGGGCCGTCAGCAGCAGTGGATTCCAGCAACTCGACTTCGCTGTCACCCACGGGGAAAAAAGCGGTAGTCACTTTCTGTTCAACCACTGTCTCTGTGCCGGCAAAATTCAGTCCCAGAATGTCGTGAAAGAGTCTCTTGGCCTCGTCTATCTTGTTGACTGCGATTCCCAGGTGGTCGATTTTGACAATTTTCATGTAAGGTTCCTCCATAGGCTTCTTCGAGATCAACGGTTTTTCTACCTGAGTACTTCGAGCCAGCTGGCGCCTGGCGCCAACCAGCAGGTGCACAGCTGGCTGCTGTGGCTGGAGGGAGCTACCTGGCCGCCATGGTTGCCGAAAATCTCAACCCATTGGTCAATGCTCTCCTGACGGGGGAAACAGGCTGTCCACTATTTCCTGGATGCTGCTGTACGGGTCCTTCTTGCGATTGACGATGTCGTCTACAAGAGTGTCAAAGCGACCATTGCCGAGCACTTTTTCTACCACGGCCCGCCCGAGCTCTTTCTGCAACAGAGCCAGGGTTTCCTGTCTGGTCCGCTCGCGCCGGGCTTTGCGCAACACGCCAGTCTTTTCTGCAAAGGCGCGATGTTCATCGATTGCTTCCACCAACTCGGCCACGCCTTCTGCTTCAACAGCAACCGTTTGCAAAACGGGCGGCTGCCAGGCCATGTTCTTGATGTGGCAGTCCTGCTCCACCCGGAGCTGCACCTCTGTCACCAGCTGCTCGGCCCCAGGGCGATCCGCTTTGTTCACCACGTAGAGGTCGGCAATTTCCATCACGCCAGCCTTCATACTCTGAATCACATCGCCAAGACCCGGCGCCAGAACCACAAGGGTGGTGTCTGCTGTTTTGGCAATATCCACTTCATCCTGGCCAACGCCCACTGTCTCCACTATGATCCATTCCTTGCCAAAGGCATCCATGATCTTGACTGCATCGGCGGTAGTTCTGGCCAGCCCGCCAAGATGCCCTCGGGTGGCCATGGAGCGAATGAACACCCCTGGATCAGTGGCAGCTCGGTGCATGCGGAGGCGATCTCCCAGGAGAGCCCCTCCAGTAAAGGGACTGGAGGGATCTACCGCAATGATGCCCACAGTGTGCTGCCGCCGCCGCAGTTCCATAGCGATCTTGTCGCTCAGAGTGCTTTTGCCGGTTCCAGGGGAGCCGGTTATGCCAAGCACATAAGCCCTGCCCGTGTAGGGATAAATGGCGGCCAACAGTTCGAAGGCTTGCTGGTCTTCATTTTCAACCAGGGTTATCAGCCGGGACATTGCCCTTACCGACCCGGACAGCATTTCTCTTACCAGGTTCTGCTCAATCACCGTACAGCCCGCCAGACCCAAGAAAAGGTTCAGTTTTCTTTGACATGATCCCGAATAAACTTAACAATCTCTTCGGTTCTCGTTCCCGGACCAAAAATGGCGGCCACGCCTGCCTCTTTGAGCCCAGGAAGATCTTCTTCAGGAATAATGCCTCCGCCAATAACCAGGACGTCGTCCATGCCCTTTTGGCGGAGAAGCTGCACCACTTTCGGGAAAAAGTAATTGTGCACCCCACTGAGACTGCTGAGCCCCACAACATCTGCATCTTCCTGAAGTGCGGTCTCCACAATCATTTCCGGCGTTTGCCGCAAGCCGGTGTAGACGACCTCCATGCCGGCTTCAGCAAGCACGCGCGCCAGAAGTTTAGCGCCCCTGTCATGGCCGTCTAGGCCCGGCTTGGCCATAATTACCTTTATCCTTTTTTCGGCCATAACCAGCCTCCTCCCTTGGCATTCCATCAGTAGTTTGCCACAAAAACCAGCAACAACTCTCGTGTTGTGCTTGCTCAGATATATTCTTTGGGGCGATATTCACCCCAGATACTTCTCCAAACGTCGCAGATTTCACCGATTGTTGCTCTGCTCTTCACCGCCTCGATTACGGCAGGCATGACATTCTCTTCAGTACGAGATACCTCTGCCAGATTGTCGAGGGCCCTGTTCACCGCAGACTGATCTCTTTCTGCCCTGAGTCTGGCAAGTTTTTCGCTCTCGATTTCACCCTGTCTGGGATCGACCTTCAACAGATTGGTCAGGGGCGGCTCTTCCATGGTGTACTTGTTGATTCCCACATAGACGCGCTCACCGGATTCTATCTCTTTTTGAAAGCGGTAAGCACTGTCCTGAATTTCTCGTTGAATGTATCCTTCCTCAATGGCCTTGAGAGTTCCTCCCATGGCACCGATCTTGCCGATATAGTCATCGATTTCAGCCTCTATCCTGTCGGTGATTTTTTCCAGGTAATAACCGCCGGCCAGTGGGTCGATGGTGTCGGCTGCACCGCTCTCTTCCGCCACTATCTGCTGGGTTCTGAGCGCCACAGTCACTGCCTCTTCAGTGGGCAGGCAGAGAGCCTCGTCATAGGAATTGGTATGCAGCGACTGGGCCCCGCCGTAGGCAGCAGCCAGGGTCTGCAAGGCGACGCGCACTATATTGTTGAGTGGTTGCTGCGCTGTGAGGGTTACCCCACCGGTCTGCACATGGTAGCGCATCATCATGGAGCGAGGATTACTGGCGCCAAATCGATCCCGCATCACCCTGGCCCAGTAGCGCCGCCCAGCCCGGAACTTGGCTACTTCTTCCAGCACATTGGTAAAGGCATTATAAAAGAAGGAGAGACGAGGCGCGAAGCTGTCTACTGCCAGACCCCGGTCTATGCAAGACTGCACATAGGTAATGCCATTGGCAATGGTAAAGGCCATTTCTTGCGCAGCGGTGGCGCCGGCTTCCCTGATATGGTAGCCGCTAATGCTTATGGTGTTCCACTTGGGCACGTGCTTGAAGCAATACTTTATGAGGTCGACAGTCAAACGCATGGATGGCCCTGGTGGATAGATGTACTGGCCTCGACAGATGATTTCTTTGAGAATATCGTTCTGCACCGTGCCCCCTACCTTGTCGTAGGCGACTCCCTGTTCGTCGGCGAGTGCAAGATACATGGCAAGCAGAATTGTGGCAGGCGCATTGATGGTCATGGAGGTGGTAACCTTCTCCAAGGGGATTTGGTCGAAGAGCACTCTCATGTCATCAAGGGAATCTATGGCCACGCCTACCTTGCCTACCTCTCCCATGGAGAGAGGGTGATCAGAGTCGTAGCCAGACTGGGTAGGCAGGTCGAAGGCCACACTCAAACCTGTTTGTCCCTGCTCCAGAAGATAGCGGTATCGAGCGTTAGTTTCCCTGGCAGTTCCGAAGCCAGCGTACTGCCGCATGGTCCAGAGACGACCGCGGTACATGGTGGGCTGTACGCCGCGTGTAAAAGGATATTCCCCGGGGAAACCCAGTTTGGCCTGGTAGTCCAAGTCAGCGATGTCAACCGGTGTATAGAGCCGGTCCACTTCCATACCTGAAATGGTGGTAAAAACGGCTTTCCGTTCGGGAAACTTGCTGCACACCTTTTGTACGGGACCACAATCCCACTTCTCCTTGGCCGCTTTGATGGCATTAATCTTTGCCTTGTCGAACATAGAAATCCTCCTGAGTTTTACTGTCTAGTTAAACTGTATTACTATGTCAGGCCGTGATTTTTACAGTATATGTATGTCCTCTACTGCAGGGCAGCTCTTGCAAAGAAAAGGAACACAATGGCAAGCTCTGGGTAGCCGCTTATACGTGAAAGCGGAAAAAAATTACGTCGCCATCTTTGACCTCGTACTCTTTGCCCTCCAGGCGAACGCGTCCCTGTTTCTGGGCCTCGCTGTAACTGCCAGCGGCTTGCAGGTCAGTATAGGAGACGACCTCAGCGCGAATGAAGCCGCGCTCCATGTCTGAGTGAACCACTCCGGCAGCTTTGAGGGCTGCAGTACCTCGCTTTACTGTCCAGGCCCTAACTTCCTGTTCGTTGGCAGTGAAAAAAGATATCAGATTTAGGAGTTTGAAGGAGGCATGAATCAACCGCTCTCTGGCCAGGGATTCTACTCCCATTTCTATCATGAACTCCTCTGCCTCGTGCGCTGGCAGCTGGGCCAGCTCCATTTCCAGTTTGCCAATGATCTCCTCTACCGGATCCTGCACCTTGTCTCTGACGTCAATCAACTCCAGGTGTTCCTGCTCTTCAGGCTGATTGAAAAGGAGCAGCAGGGGTTTCATGGACAGGAAGCTGTAGCCTCGGAGGAGGGGGTCGGCAAATGTGTCCGCTTGTCGGCGGAGCGGTACGTCTTTCTCCAGGAGCTCCTTGCAGGTCAGCAACAGCTGCACTTCTTGCGGATTCTCCTTTTTGCCCCTCTTTTTGTCATGGGCTATTCGGTCCAACCGCTTCTCTATGACAAGAAGATCTGCCAGCATAAGTTCCAGATCCACCTTTTCAATGTCAGCATATGGCTCTGGGTCACCATGTAGAGGATGCGGGAAGTTACGCACTACGTGAACAAGGGCGTCCACTGGCCGAATGTGCGACAGAAAGGCATCACCCAGCTGCTGCTGGTCAGTTGAACCGGTCAAACCGGCCACATCCACGTACTCCACAGTGGCTTCGGTGACTTTCTTGGGGTGGTAGAGATCTGTCAGAAGCGACAGTCGGGGTTCAGGGACTTTAACCACCGCAAGGTTCGGGCCCTGCTGTCCGCCGGAGAATTGCGCGACTTGAGCGCTGCTGCCGGTGAGGGCATTGAATACAGTTGTTTTACCGCTTCCGGGCAATCCTATTATTCCCAGGCGCATTTCGAGATCCTGGACTGTTGCTGCCAAGCAGGCAGTACTATGGTCCACGTCACTGCCGCAGGTTGCTCGTACTATGTCGAAAGGTCATGGCATGCAAGCATTGACGTCATTTTACTGGCCCAACAGCAGGGCAATGCTACAGCAGTCATATTACTCTTTGCGGCCAGCCATATTTGTGCTATGGACTTTACAACAGCCCCTTCACAGTGTCAATTAAATCGACCGCCGTGTGGTTGCACAGAAATAGGGAAAAGGCATGGAACTTCAGGAAATGGTAGCTGCTGTCAAAAGGAGGCCCGACTTTGAGCAGGTGGGTATGATCGCCTGCCACAACGGCGTGGTCCGCGCCACCTCACTCCAAGGAAGGCTGGTAAAAGGATTGGAAATACAATTTGACAGAGATGCTTTGCAGAAAGTGCTGACCGAAATGAGGAAGCGGCCCGGCATCATTGAAGTCATGGCTCACCTTTTCGAAGGCTACCGTCGGGTGGGTGAGGATGTGATGCTGGTGGTGGTTGCCGGAGATATCCGGCAGCACGTCTTCCCTGTACTGCTGGAAACAGTGGAGCGAAGTCGAGGTGAGCCGCAAGAAGGAGTTTTTTGTTGACTGAGCTGAAAAAGCTTGTGATTGACAGGGGTCGAAGATGGGTTGAGATCTGGTAACCTCACCGGGGGCGAGCTGGCATGTACGTGGACGAATGTGACGGTTGCCCTGAACCTGGCGCCTGCTGCCGTTATTACCAGGATCTCCTGGTAGGGGTCTTGCTAACCGACGAAGAGAGCGGCCAGTTTCCAGAGGCTATCCACACACCTCTGGGAAGCTTTTTGCCTCTCAAATCTGGTGACAGCGGCGAATGCCTCTTTTTGGACGCCAACGGCCGCTGTGCTGTGCATCACAGCCGCAAACCTGAAGTATGCCGGCGGTGGCACTGTTTTGCCGACTTTGACGAGGACGGACAACCCAGCCGTTTTCTTGAGGATCATCCTCATATCTTGCGCTGGGTATTGAAGAGAAAGCAA
>JAFDGZ010000049.1 GCA_019309045.1 Deltaproteobacteria bacterium
TCACCTCCAGCCCACGTCACCCTGTATAGACGCCGGAGACAACAACGCCCCAGCAGTCCCAGCAACCGATATTGACGGCAACACGAGACCCGTGGATGGAGATGCAGATGGTACGGCTACTGTTGACCTGGGAGCATATGAGCGCAGAGAGCCAACACATGGTTTGCCAGCCATCCTATATCAGCTTCTGTTTTCATAAGATCGTGGCTATTCAGTGGCCGCAAGGCAGATACTGTTTTGCAGAAACCCGGAGGTGAACCGCAAGAATATCCTTCCAGCGGCTAGAACTTCCAGGTCAGGTTGACGGCAAGGAAATTAATGTGGTTTGTTTTGAAGTTGCCTTTCGATTTGGGACTTCCAGGTCAGGTTGACGGCAAGGAAATTAATGTGGTTTGTTTTGAAGTTGCCTTTCAAGTCACCGCGCAAGTTGCCGCCGCTCAGATCCATATTGCCATCGTGCAGATCCAGATATTCGTAGGCCGCACCCAGGATGACATCCTGGCTTATTTGATATTGCACGCCTGTTCCCACCCGGATTTGCTCATCCAGCGGCAGGGCCGGTGAGCGTTTCTTGGCACTGCTCGCGGGAGAGGTGTCATAGGCGGCCCCGATGGAAAACAACCAGGGTTCAGCAATGCGATACTCTATTCCCAGAGCAAAATGCCAGGTGTCGTCATACCCCAGATCATTGGTAGCGCTCCTCGAGGTGCTGCTTTTGATGGACACATCGATGTTGCCAAAATCACTCCAGTTCTGCCAGCCCACATTGCCCATTACTGCCAGCCGCTCGGTAAACTCGTGATAGAAGCTTGCCATGACTGCAGCAGGCAGTTCCATATCAAGCTTTACTTTAGAGCCGGACAAACCCGTAAGGTCGAGCGCTGCCTTCAACAAAGGCCCAACACCCTTCAGCTTTGCTTTGTCCTTGTACTCCAGCTCAACCTTGGATCGATAGGTGATGCCAAAACGGCTGGTCCTGGTAGGAGTGATCAATATACCGACGTTGCCTCCATAACCCACAGCGTAGTCATTGAATTTGAGCTTGCCGTCTGAACTGTCGGGCTCTAAATTGCGGATGGCTGCCCTGGCTTCATAGTTGGACAGCACCATACTCACTCCCCCGCCCACCGATAGATATTTGTTGATCCGGTAAGCCGCCACCGGATTGACGCCGAATGTAAGAAACTTTCCCTTTTGAAAATAGTAGCGCCCCGCCCAGTTGTCGCCGTAATCGAGTCCAAGAACAAAATAGGAACCGGCAGCAAGGCCGAGTTTCAAGTCAGAGGTCAGACTGTGGACATAATAAAAGGAGGCTGCTGGAGTAAAGCAGCCAGCATTGGCGCCGCTGCGGCCTCCATAAGAACTGTCGTCCACATCAAACTTCATCTGGGGGAAAAGCGCCTGAATACCAAGGGTGAGACGTGAGCCCTGCAAGCGGGTCATGCCGGCTGGATTGCCTGCGGCTATAGAGGCATCCCTGACCGCAGCTGCCCGCCCGGCTCCGGCAGTGCCCAGATCTGCTGTTCCATTTTCATATAGCCAGAGGCCGCCCGCGCTAGTAGAGGGGCACACGAGCAAAGTTAAAACGGCAGCCACTAGAACTCTTCGAAAGATAAGCTTCATAGATAATAGGGGTCAAACCTTGATTATTGCTTTAAACTTATCATATCTTGCCCGGAGTCTTTTATCTTGCTCGAGCCTAGATTGAAATATTCCAGCTCGACGGCTCACCGAGGAGATACTCAGACCTGTCAGGCTGCCGATCTCGGAGTTGCGAAAGCGGCCGCTCCGCCACAAATGGTACACTAGCATATCGCGATCAATGGCAGCTGATTTTGAAATCCGACGGCAGCTTTTCCATTTTTCAAGATCGACCCCCGGGATGGTGGACACCATCTCGATAATCTCTCCTAGATTCGTATCGTTGACAATTCTCTTCTGAACTGAAATGTCTGCCATGGCTTCTTTATTCAAATAATCCTTTTTTATTCGGTCCACAAAGGCCTGAGAACCATAAATCACTCCATGTTTCACCTCTTCCCAGATGCTCTTTTTTTCGTTGGCGTACTGTTGTACCTTCTCCCTATAAGCTTTGCGCCGAGTACCATCAGGACCCAAGAGCGATAAGATCAGATCTGCTTTTACCCAGTCTGGACAAAGCCGCTTATAAGCGTAACCTGGGTAGCTGCTCCAAGGGTAATGAATCAGCCGTTGGACCATTCCTGCCCGCAGCGGATTTCGATGGATATAACAGGACAGCTGCATCAAGTAAGGTTCATTTTCTACGAGAATGCTCTTGAACCGTCCCTGGAATAGATGCCCCTTCTGTGAATGACGTAGATTGAAAATCGTGGTGTATGTAGTGCCCAACCACTGCATTGCTTTTGAAAGGTTCGCACGATTGGTCCGAAGCAGCACGTGATAATGATTATCCATCAATACGAAAGCAATAATATCCAATTCAAAACGCTCGGACATTCGCACCAACGTTTTGATGAACGTTTTGCGGTCATGGTCGGAAAGGAAAATGGCCTGTTGTTTGTTACCACGTGAAAGGACGTGATAATATGCCCCTTCATATTCGATTCTCAATTGTCGGGCCATGAAGTACTTATAGTGTAGGCAAGTTCGGAGTCAAGAAAAATATAATCAATAATCAAAGTTTGACCCCTATTTGAGAAATTCCTTGATATCAGCCTCTTTCTTGAGGTCATCGACATAGATTTTTACTTCTTGTTGGACCTTCTGCTGTTTGAGGTAGTTGCCAAGTCTCTCCTTGATGTCTGCGTAGGCAATCTGAGACTCCGGTTTTTTATCTGTAACTTTGATCAGATGATAACCGAACCTTGTCTGGACAACATCGCTCACCTGTCCAGGTTGCAGTGCAAATGCTGCTTTTTCGAAAGGCACCACCATCTGGCCACGGCCAAAATAACCTAGATCACCACCTTTCTCGGCACTGGGTCCCTCGGAGTACTCCTTGGCAAGCGCGCTGAAGTCGCCCCCCTTTTTCACCTTTTCCTGCACCGCTTTAATCTTCTTCAATGCTGCGGCCTTCTGAGCATCGTCAGCATTAGCAGGAAGCTTGACCAGTATATGACTGGCCCGCACCTGAGCCGGTCTGCGAAACAAATCAGGATGGCTGTCGTAGTAGGCTTTGGTCTCTGCATCAGTAACAGCAACATCTTTAACGATCCGCGTATCGACAAGTTCTTTGATGGCCAGATTGCGCTCGAGTTGAGATTTCAATTTTGTCTCATTTAGCCCCATAGCGGTCAGGGCAGCCTTAAAGTCATTCTCGCTGGGGAATCTCCCCTCCAATGCTGTGTACTGTTCATCCACGGTCTTCTGGTCAGGCTTGATGCCTTTTTTCCTGGCCTCCTGGTAGAGTAATTCCCGTGCAATAAGCTGGTCGAGGACGTTTTGTCTAAGCTTGGCCATCTCTGTATTGCTGGGTGCCTTGCCAGAAGTCTGCATCCGGTCTAGAACACGGCTCATCTCCGAATCAAAATCACTCTGGCTGATGTCCGTACCATTCACTCGGGCCACTACGGTGCCCTGCTTCTGATCGCTGGCAGCTGAAACCTGCGATGCAAGAATCAGCAGGGTAATCGACAACACCACCGCACAGAAACCCTTTATTGTTTTAACAAACATGAAAACTTCTCCTTCTCTTGCTCGTTGGATCAGCAGTGAACTCTGCCACTGCGAATCCGGGCTCGATAAAATTCGTACAGGGAGTAGACAACTCTATTGTTCTCGAAGGTCTCTGCCTATGCCCTCAAGAGTTTGACTACAATAATGTGTCTCAAAAAGTAACAATTCTACAAGATTTCTACCAGATCGACCTTTATCATTATTTCTTTGCCAGCGAGTGGATGGTTCCCGTCGAGAGTGACTGTCTCTTCATCAACGCGAGTTATCGTAAAAAACCTTTTGGTTCCCTCATCCGAGGTGAGCTCCAACTGCATACCCAACTGTGGATCTATATGAGGGGGGATCAGTTTTTTCTCGATGTCCACAACCAGGTCGTCTCTATGTTCGCCAAAGGCTTCTTCAGCAGCAAGCGAAACGGACTTTGACTCTCCCACCTCCATGCCAACAACCGCATTTTCGAAACCCTGTATGACCATATTCTGGCCGATAACGAATTCGATTGGCTCTCTCTCAATGGAAGAGTCAAAAACGGTCCCGTCGTTCAGTTTTCCCTCATAGTGAACCCTTACCTTGTCTCCTACTTTTGCTTGAGCCATTTGTTCTCTCCTTTGAACTTTGAGTCTTGCATCTGCCTGCACGCGACTGCAGGTTATCTAGCACAGGGTATGCGCTACCCTTTCCTCCTGTTTTTTTCTTTCTCCGTGGATTTCAATCCCCTGTGGTCGATAAGTGGCGCTACCGTCTCGAATGGCATCGTCACAATAATTCAGGGGGCCTCAGCACCATCCGGGAAAAGAAGCGTATCAATTGGCAGGAAGTGCATACTTTCCCTTCGTCGCTGGGGCATTGCACAACTGCAGCAATAGAAACGGTGGGCCAAGTCGTGGAAGTATACCTAAAAAGTGGCAGCCGAAAGTAAAAAAAGAATGGCTTGTCAGCCTGTTACATTCGGCCAGGTAGCGTGAGAGTATCAGCGCCTGATGTGAATTTCTGCCTGTAATTCGGAGAATGAGCGCACACCTTTTAGGGGAATTCCTCCCCGCAATCTATAACTGCTCTGAACCCTAATCCGCGAGGAGATTAGCAGTATTTCTCACAACAATCAACTCTCTATTGCAATTTTTTCGATCATTGCAGTAAGGCAGATTGAGTGAGGGCCTGAATCCACCGAGCTCATGGAGGTAGATTTAGATAGACCTGGTATAGAATTAAGGCAGGTACTCACTGTTCTCTTGACAGCAGAGAACAGTACGTCATAGCCGGGCCCACTTCTTGATCATGGCCACAAAAGACTGGCGTGGTTGTCTCTTCGCTCTGGCAAGATCGGCCGATTTTGATGTTTTAGCATGGTCTTCTGGCCATAATTCGACGTGTCCAAATGAAAAGGGCAATATAGCCGCCAAGGCAGACATGAGTTTGTTTTCTACAAAGGCGCTCTCGCGTTTCTTTATCGATTTGAAATAAATGTTCAACTCTTGAAAGTACCACTCCTGACTTTCAACAACCTGCTCCAGAGGAAATTTCATAAGCTTGACAAACTGCCTGCTGAAAAACGGCCTGAGGCTGCCTTCGCCAAGGTTTTGAAAAATTTCTGTTAGAAACTCTCTGGTAGCCTGGTCTCCTTGGGTATCAACCAGAAAGGTGAGGATAAAGTAATCGACTTTCTCGGATCCTTCCGAACCAGCTATCTTTAGGATCCCCTCACGGCGTGGTCCCAGCTCTACAGGGGTGAACCAAAAGTCGACAATTGCTATAATCCTCTCATGAGACTTCCTGGAAAAAATTGCTTCCTTGACGTAGAAAACATCTGTCATGTGGATCTCCCCTGGACGTTTACTTTTTTCTGTTTGCGACCGTACTGGCTGCCTTGCCAATGATGTCTTTGAAGGAAAGCGTGACTATAATACATTACCACATTACCACATTGGTCGACCACGAACCATTGAAGGAAGCTAATAATCTGTTTGCATGTTTACTTCGCCCATCTAGACCACTACTGTATGAAATGTGTGAGCTGCAGCCATGACTTGCGGAGCTGTGATCTGGCAGCTGCTGGCAGGCGAACATGATTCCTTGAACAGCACGGGTTCGATCAGATGCAGGATACTTGCATGAGAATATACCTTCTGAGCAGAATCCTTTGTCTTTTTCTTGCTGCCATAAGCCTATCTCCACCGGTTGCGAATGCTGTGGAGGTATATCCATCAAGAGAAAAATTGCTGACTGTAGTCTTTGACGATCACCTAGAAAGCGCCGCTGAACAAATCTCAGCAATTTATCCCCGTATCGCTGCAGAACTAGAGTCCTTCCTTACCTGGCGGATCGACTTCCGGCCAACAATCTATCTCACCCAGAAAGCAGAATCTTTTCAACGCCTGGCAGGAAGCGATCTTTTCACGGCAGTGGCCATACCCCGAAAAGATCTCATTGTCATCGATTATCCGAAAATGCATGCCACACCCTTTCTCCTGACGGCCACACTGAAACACGAACTCTGTCATCTTCTCCTGCATCGCCACATCGCTAGAGACAATTTGCCCAGATGGCTCGATGAAGGCATAGCTCAATGGGTCAGCGACGGAGTCTCGGAAATGGTCAGCGGTGGAGACAGAATAACCCTGAGAAATGCAATCCTCAGACGAAATCATATCCCACTGTGGAAGCTCACCAGCAATTTTCCACAGGATCGGCGCTCTCTGATGCTTGCCTATGAGGAAAGCAAGAGCGTGGTCTCTTATGTCAATGCTACCTATGGCAAGAAGGCAATTATTAATCTGCTAAGGCAGATGAAAAACGGCAGCACAATCGAGGCTGCAGTGGAAAAGAGTCTGGATACGACCTTGGAGAAGTTGGAAAGAGATTGGCTTGCCAATATCAAAAGGTCGACTTCCTGGTACACCTATCTGGCAGTTCATCTTTACGAATTGCTGTTTTTCTTTGGAGCTGTGCTGACCATCTGGGCCTTCGTGAAGCTGGTGATCCTCAGAAAACGCTATGAACAAGAGCCCGAAGATGAACTGGATATCTAAACACCTGCGGCAATTACAAGCCTCTTCCTGTAGACCATTTATGGGGAATTTCCCCACATAAGGTGGCTGGAGCAAGGGATCATTCGCCATGTTGCGCTCTTTCCGCAGGCGAATAAAACGGCAAGTGCTAATCTCGAGCCAGCACCGTAGCCATACCCATGCCGCCCCCTATGCAGAGGGTGGCCAGGCCAACCTCCAGGTCTCTTCTAATCATCTCATAAATCAAGGAGACTATGATCCGCAAGCCTGTGCATCCTACAGGGTGGCCAAGGCTTATACCGCTGCCGTTCACATTGGTGATGGAGCGTTCCAGACCCAGGGCCTGCTCGCAGGAAAGATACTGGGCCGCAAAGGCCTCGTTCAACTCAATGAGTTCAATCTCTTTCAAAGACATGCCAACCTTCTCGAGAACTATCTCAGTGGCAGGTACGGGGCCATAGCCCATGAACTGAGGCTCCACTCCAACCACCGCATGAGCCACTACCCTGGCCAGAACTGGCAATCCCAGGTCCCGGGCTTTTTTCCTCGAGGTAATGAGCGCTGCAGCTGCTCCATCGTTCAATCCTGAAGAGTTGCCCGCAGTGACAGTGCCGTCTTTCTTGAATACAGGCTGAAGCTTGGCAAGGTCTTCTAGCTGCAGACCGAAACGCGGGTGTTCATCCTGGGAGAATATTGTTGGCTCATTCTTGCTTGACGGCAGTTCAAGCGGCACAATTTCTTCTTGGAACCTTCCAGCCTTGATGGCCGCTTCAGCTCTCTGATGGCTCAACAAAGCAAGTTCGTCCTGGTCCTGACGACTCACCCCATATTTGGCAGCAAGGTTCTCAGCAGTCAGCCCCATAATCATGGGCTCGCCCAATACGCGACTGCCGGAGTAGAGCGCCTCCCACAGAGAGTCAGTGAGCTCTGAATTCATGAGCCGGAGGCCCCAGCGCGCTTTGTCTAAATAATAGGGCGCTGAACTCATAGATTCTACACCGCCCACCAGAACCACTTCACTGTCCCGGCAGCGGATTTGTTGGACGCCGCTGTTGAGGGCCTGCATAGAGGAGCCGCATTGACGCTGGATGGTGTAGGCTGGAACAGCAGCGGGTATTCCAGCGGCCAGGGCAGCAGTCCTGGCTGTGTTAGCCTCATCGATGCACTGCAAACAGTCGCCGAGAATCACATCGCTGAGCAGGTCTGTTTGCAGATTGCCGGCACGCTTCAGCACTTCTCGGAAAACATGAGCCGCCAACTGATGTGCTCTGACATTCTTGAGTGCTCCTCCGAACTTGCCAATGGCGGTCCGGACCGCCGCCACTACCACCACATCATTATCCTTACTTCCTGGCATATTACTCACCTCGTGAGTGTTGCAAGTGCTCTGCGTTCAACCAGCAGCAACCAGCACGATGTGTTGCTCTCCATGTCTGGATTGGCCATTACGCCTCAGATCAAAGGGTGTTGGCAATGATGAGCCGCATGATTTCGTTCGTACCCTCATAAATCTGGGTGATCTTGGCATCACGCATCATTCGCTCTACAGGAAATTCCTTGATATAGCCATATCCTCCCAGCACCTGAACAGCCTCTGTGGAAACCCACATGGCCACATCACCGCAATAACATTTGGCCATGGCACTCATACGGATGAGCTCTGGGCTCAGCCGGCTCATATCCTTCGGCTGCTGTTGCAGCAGAGCGCAAGTCTTGTAGAGCAATTGACGAGCTGCCTCGGTGCGCATAGCCATATCAGCCAGTTTGAAGCCAATCCCCTGGTGGCGAATAATAGGTTTGCCAAAGCTCTCCCTTTCTTTGGCATAGGCAGCAGCATAGTCGAGCGCCCCAGCAGCGATACCAAGGGCCTGGGCAGCCACGGCTGCTCGCGAGAAATCAAGGGTTTTCATCATAATGTGAAACCCCTGTCCCTCATTGCCGAGCAGGTTTTCTACCGGCACCTGACAATCCTCGAACACCAGTTCTACAGTGTTGGATCCACGGATGCCCATCTTCTCTTCCTCTTTGCCCACCGAAAATCCTGGAGTGCCCTTTTCTACTACAAAGACTCCAGCATTTTTGTGAGAAGGCCCCTCAGGATTGGTTACGGCATAAACCGTCACAATATCTGCCACGCCGCCGTTGGTTATGAAAGTCTTTGTGCCATTCAATACATAGGACTCTCCCTGTTTCTGCGCCCTGCACCTGAGCCTGGCCACATCCGAGCCCGCAGCCGGTTCAGTGAGGGCAAAGGCGGCAAGATGCTCCCCTGAAGCCAGCTTCGGCAGCCATCGTCCCTTTTGCTCTTCATTGGCAGCAAGAAGAATCGGTAGAGCTCCCAGTTCGTGGTCGGCAATCAACAATCCTACCGCAGCATCTACCCTGGAAAGCTCTTCTACCACAATGGCCAGGGCCAGCATACCCGCCTCCGACCCCCCATAGGCTTCAGGAAAATCTATGCCGTAAAGTCCGTTTTCTCGCATCAACTCTACCATTTCCCAGTCAAACTCTGCCCGGGCGTCTCTGTGGGCAGCACCGGGCTCCACCTTCTCTTTGGCCAGCCGTCGGACCATGTTCTGTAACATCTTTTGTTCTTCAGTAAGGTCGTACTGCATCTGCTCCTCCCTTTCTTCCTGGACAACGTACAACCGAGCACACCCTCACTCAACCACTATAATCATAGAATCCTTTGCCTGTCTTGCGGCCCAGGTGACCGGCTCGCACCATTTTCCGTAGCAGCGGTGCTGGGCGATACTTATCATCACCGAGTTCCTCGTGTAATCCCACCAGTACATGGAGCAGGGTATCCAGCCCCACCAGATCCGCCAGTGCCAGCGGTCCCATTGGATGATTCGCTCCAAGAACCATGCCCTGATCAATATCTTCTGCTGAGGCAATTCCCTCGGAATAGACGAAAATGGCCTCGTTTATCATGGGGCATAAAATTCGGTTCACAGCGAAGCCAGGAGCTTCCTTGACCTCGATGGGACTCTTGCCCAAACTTTCAACAAAAATCCTTGTCTGAGTTAAGGTTTCAGCAGAGGTCAAAAACCCCCGGATGATCTCTACCAGCCTCATAACAGGAACAGGGTTGAAAAAGTGAAGACCGATGAAGCGCTCAGGCCTCCTGGTTGCAGCGGCCATTTCCGTAATTGACAGACCTGAGGTGTTGGAGGCAAAGATGGCCTCCGGCTTACAGATGGTGTCCAACTCATAGAATACTTCTTTCTTGATTTCCATCACTTCAGTGACGGCTTCGATGACATAGTCGGCATCGCGGCCAGCATCCTCGAGATCAACGGTGACCCGGATTCGTTCCAGCACTGCCGCGGCATCTTCAGAGGAAATTATCTCCTTGGACACAGCCCTCTCCAGACTCCTCCTGACGGCGGCCATTCCTTTTTCTAGAAAACGTTCTTCGACATCCCGCACAACCACCTGATAGCCAGCCTGTGCCCCGATCTGGGCGATCCCAGATCCCATAATTCCTGCACCCACAATGCACACCTTCTTGATGTCCATGAATCTCCTCCTCTAAGTAAGGAAAAAATTTTTTCTAGAAAAGTCCATCCAAGGTGTAGGGTCTCATAACACATAGTAGGTAATATGTCTATAAAAATCCTCTTGCCTGCAAACCAACTGCAGTGCTGACAGGCCCGGCTTACTTTTGTCGAAGCGCCATGTTGCCAGTTAATTTTCCTGGCCACAAATTCCTGCAGATCTCGCTCTAACCAAGCAGCCCATATGTTGGCTGTCCCCCAGTTCTAATTCGCAACAAAGGCTTTGACAGTTCAGCGGCCATTCATCATAATGGAGCGCGTTATCTTACTGACTCACTCTCTCGTTAACTCACATGACCATATGAAGACGGAGAGGCCGGAATATGATTTTTGCGTTTGGATGGTTTCATATTAGCATGCAAACGGAGGCATCCCCTACCAGTGGTTGAGACAACAAGAAATTACAACCAATTTCAACAAGCGCCCCGAGTACTGGTGGTGGGAACCGGTGCAGTCGGCGGTTATTATGGCGGCAAATTGGCCCAAGCCGGCGCCCGAGTGGCAGCGCTCTGCCGTTCCGAATTTGCCCAGGTGAAAGAGAAAGGCATCTCGATTTCCAGCGTAGGGGGTGACTTTACTTTTATGCCAGAAAAAGTAATTGGCCACCTGAGCGAATACGCTCCACCACCAGACTTCATGCTGGTGGCATTAAAGGTCCTGCCCCAAATTGACACTGCCAATCTTATCAGAGAGTCGGTAGGACCAGAGACGACCATTGTTCTTTTGCAGAACGGCATTCACATTGAAGAGCCCCTGGTCGAGGCCTTCCCGGAAAACGAGATTATCAGTGCCCTGGCATTCATTTGCCTCAGCAGGCCAAAACCAGGGCATATCGAACACTCAGACTATGGTCGGCTGGTGATAGGCCGTTTCCCACAAGGATCGTCAACTAGAACAGAGTTGCTGGCCTCGCTGTTCAACAGTGTGCAGGTGCCCTGTGAAACTACTGAAGACGTGATAACCGCCAGATGGCGAAAGCTCGTCTGGAACGCTGCATTCAACCCCTTGTCGGTCCTCGCCGGTGGCCTGGACACTCTAACCATGGTGCAATCTCCCGGTGCGGTTCAGCTTGCCCGGAAGATTATGAATGAAGTCTGTCAGGTGGCAGCAGCAGATGGCTACGCCCTGCCTGCTGAAGTGGTCGAGCAAAATATTGAGGGTACACAGGCAATGGCACCTTTCAAGACCAGCATGCTGCAGGACTATGAGGCGGGAAGACCGATGGAGGTCGAGGCCATCCTTGGCAACTGTTTGCGGACGGCCCAGCAGCATGATGTAGAGGTTCCTTACCTGGAAAGTTTTTACGTTCTCATGAAGCTTGTGCAGGAGCAGCGAAGATATAAGTAGAGTTGATATCCTGGCCGCCGTCTGTATATGAATTCAGCAGACCCTTTTGTGGTCATTGGTTTTCAGCCATGTGTAGCAGCTCTGAATGGCGCTCCTTTTTTGTCCCAAGCAACCTCTTAGAAAGGTGAGGTTTCAGAATATCCCGGGCGAACTTTCGCCATTTTAACCAATAGATGCTGCAAAATATTTCGAAAAGAGATTTAAAAAAGTTGATAATCGTTGTGAAAGGAGTAGGCAGATGTTGAGGAATAAAAGCAAGATGGCAGGCATACTGAAAATTGTTGCTCTGGTTATTGCCGCCACCATTACTACAACATCTAAAGCAGATGCAGAACTACCCAAAGTCACTATCGGCATCGTCAGAGACGGACCGGCGCTCCGCTATCAGGAAAAAATCAAGCTTTTCAAAGATGAAATTCTTCATCTCACCACGGGTGAGTACAATGTGGTATTTCCCTCCGACAAAATTATTGACGGCAATTGGGAAGCTGCCGGTATTCGGCAGGCGATAGATCAACTTCTCGAGGATCCTGAAGTCGATATGGTGCTCACCCTCGGCGTATTTGCTTCCAACGATGTCTGCCATCGCCAGAGTCTGCCGAAGCCTGTGATTGCCCCTTTTATAGTAGACGCTCAACTCCAGGGACTGCCCAATAAAGACGGCGCCAGTGGAGTAAAAAATCTCAGCTACGTCGACTCATTTACCAGTTTCGCCACAGATATTGCCACCTTTCTTGATGTGGTAACATTTCACCGTTTGGCTGTTCTCGTGCCGAGAGTTGCCCTGGACACCATCCCTGGCTTGCGGCAAAAAATAATTGCTACTGCTTCCGAATACAACGTGGACGCCGAGGTCATTGGCGTGGCCTATTCCGCCGCTGAAGCTCTCTCTTCTTTGCCTGATAATGTTGATTCAGTGTATGTGGACCCGCTTCCTCGTCTTTCGCCCAGCGAATTTGACAAACTCGTGTCTGGACTAATTCAGCGTCGCCTGCCCAGTTTCTCAGTCTGGGGGCGAGAGGAAGTTGAACAGGGGCTTTTTACCTGCGTCAGACCCGAGTCCGACCTTTTGCGTCTTGCTCGCAGAGTGGCCCTTAATGTCATGCGGACACTCCTGGGAGAAAAGCCTGAAACCTTCAAAGTGGCTTTTGCCGCAGAGCAGAAGATCACCATAAACATGGCCACGGCCCGGGCCATAGGGGTGTATCCTTCCTGGAGCGTGCTCACCGAAGCGGAGCTCATTAATGAGGAAGTCCAGGGCATGGGCAGACAACTTACACTGCAGACCGCAGTACAGGAAGCCCTGGTGGCAAACCTCGATCTCCTGGTTCAGCAAAAGGTGGTGGCTGCAGGCAAGCAGGCGGTAAAGCAGAGACAGTCCGCTCTGCTGCCGCAGGTGGATCTCGAATCTGCCGGCGTGATCATAGATGAGGACCGGGCAGAAGCGAGTATGGGCACCGAGAGCGAGCGAAGATGGACAGGTTCCGTCAGAGGCACGCAGCTTATTTATTCTGAAGATGCCTGGTCAAGCTTCACGGCAGAAAAACATTTACAGGTCTCCAGAGAACAGCAGCGCGAAACTGTGAAGCTCGATGTCATCCGAGATGCAGCGGTTGCTTATCTCGACGTGCTGCGGGCAAAGACTTTAGAGCGCGTGGAAAAGGCCAATTTACGACTCACCCGGGCGAACCTGGAAAGAGCCAAGGCACGTGTTGCCATTGGTCTCGCTAACAGATCCGAGGAATATCGCTGGGAAAGCCAGATCGCTGTCAACCGTTCGGCGGTGCTGGATGCTATTGCCCGAACGCGCCAGGCTGAAAACAGGTTGAATCGCATCCTCCACAGACCACTGGAAGAGCAGCTCACCTTGGCAGAAGAAAACCTCAAGGATCCTTTGCTGTTGGTCAGCGACCCTCGTCTCTTTCCCTACGTGGAGAATCCCCGCTACTATCGCATTTACCGCGATTTCATCGTCGAACAGGGACTCGCCATCGCTCCAGAACTCAAGAGACTCGATGCTGCCATTCAGGCCCAGCAGAGGATACTGACTGCTGCACGGCGGGCCTTCTGGCTTCCCACCTTCTCCCTCCAGGGAGACGTGACAGAGACTTTCGACAAGGGTGGCGCCGGCAGCAGTGCGCCCAAAGGATTCGACAACTTCGATATACCCAGGGCCAATGACACCGACTGGTCTGTAGGGTTGTTCGCCACTTTTCCTTTTTTCACTGGTGGAGGCAAGGTCGCTACATTGAGGCGATACAGCGAGGAACTGTCCGGGTTGCAGACCCAGCGACAGGCTGTGGCTGAAAGGGTGGAAGAGCGCATTCGCAGAGCCCTTTTCCGAGCAGGAGCTTCCTACCCCAACATAAAGCTGTCAAGAGACGCTGCTGTAGCGGCCCGCAAGAACCTGGAGTTGGTCACGGATCAGTACGTCCGCGGCCTGGTCTCCATTATTGACCTGCTGGACGCCCAGAACAGCTCTCTGGCTGCTGACCGCAGAGCGGAAAATGCAGTATATGACTTTCTGGTGGATTACACGAACGTGCAGCGGGCCGCCGGCAGGTTCGACTTTTTTCTCAGCGCCCCAGAGCGAGACAAATGGTTTCACGAACTGGAGCTTTACTTTGAAAAGACAGGGATTGTCCTGAGAAAGAGTTGAGTATCATGATAAAAATTTTTCTCTCCCCTTCTCTCTGGGGAAAGAAAAATTAGATGATCTGACTCGAGTTGCAGCTCTCTTGCCTATCCTGCAACTGCTTTAGTCTTTTTTACCCTGAAAAACATGGCGTAGAGCACAGGAACCACCACCAGGGTCAACAAGGTGCCGGCGCCGAGCCCAAAGCTTATCACCACCGCCATGGCAAAAAACATGGCATCTGGTGGGATCATTAGAGAAACCAGCCCGAGAATGGTGGTCAGGGTGGTCATCAACACCGGCTTGAACCGGGTAAGACATGCCTTCTGCACAGCATTGTAAGGCTCCACTCCTGCATCTATTTCATTTTGAATAGAATCCAGTAAGACGATGGCATTATTGATGATTATGCCTGCCAGACTGAGAAAACCCAGGATTGCCATAAAGCCAAAAAACGCCCCGGTAAGAAGCATCCCGGGGGCAGCACCGATTAACACCAGGGGAATGGTGATGAAAATAATTGCCGGCTTGGCATAGGAGTTGAACTGCCAGACCATGAGCAAAATCATGGCTCCCAGGGCATGCGGGATAAATATTCTCAGGGCATTTTGCGCCTTGGCTGAATTTTCAGATTCGCCACCCCACTCCCAGAAATAGCCGGTGGGCAGATCCTTCATTATCTTGTCAAGAGCCGGCTGCAGAGCCTCCTCCAGTTCCGCTGCCTGCAGCCACCTGTGTTTCGCCTCCACGGTCACCGTAGGTAATAGATTCCGCCTATAGATCTGATTGTACATGGTCTCAGCTCTCAGATCCGCCACCTGGGTCAGGGGTACACTTATATTCTTGGTGGAAGAGTACACTTCCACGGTACGAAGGCGGTCGAGAGTCTTGCGCTCCGCTCCTATGGCCCGGAACATCACAGGTATGACCTTGTCCTCTTCCCGATAATCAGTAATTATGCCGCCGCTAAAAAAGGTGTTCAGACTGTTGGCGATCTCCTCAGAGGTAACGCCGGCCCTGCGGGCCCTGGCCTGATCGATATCAACCAGGATCTTGCTGACCCGGTTCTCCCAATCATTGTAAATACCCACGGTTCCTGGAATCTTGCGAAGGGCCTCTTCCACCTGTTGACTCAGTTCATAAATCTTGTCGTGGCCCGGCCCGGAAATGCGCACCTCCACCAGGCCGGTCTCGTTTGCCCCCAGCCAGAATTTCTTGATGCGCGCGTAGGCTTCAGGGAAATTGGCGGCAAGATAATCGCGGGCCCTGTCCATCGAAGGGTAGATGGAATCATAGTCTTTTGTTGTTACCAGGATAAAAGAAATATTTGGCGCCGGCGCCCGAGGACCAAATGTCTGGAAAAAACGAGGCCCGCCGTAGCCTACATAGGCTATGCTATTTGCCACTTCGGGGTTGGTCTTCTTGTCGTTGAGCCACTGGAGGAAGCGCACCGCAGTATGGTCCATAGCATTGGAGCCATAGCCTGCAGGGAGGTCCAGATAAATCATATACTGATCCCGCTCAGAGTCGGGCATGAACTGCACCCGCACCAGACCTTGCAGAAAAACAGCCCCCACCATCAAACCAGCTACGATTGCCAGAACAACAATACGGTTTCCCAGGCAGAAATCCAGAAGCTTTTTGTACATCCTGATCATGGGCTTCTGATATTGCGCTTGAACTTCTTCTTCAGTGAGCACTTTTGGCTTCAAGAACCAGAAGCAGTTGAGAGGCGTCACCATGATGGCAAGAGCCCAGGAAGTGAGGAGGGTAATGGTAATCACTGTTGCCATGGAACTGAGGTACTCCCCGGTAACATTGGGAGCCATTGCCAGCGGCACAAATGCCAGGATAGTGGTCAGTGAAGAGGTAAGTAGAGGCAAGGCCAGAGTCTTGCCTGCATTGATGGCAGCATCCCATCGTTTTTCCCCTTCCAGCATGCGCCGGCCGATTTCCTCGGCCATCACTATTCCGTTGTCCACCAGAAGTCCAAGGGAAATGATCAGTGTTGCCAGGGTAATCCGATGCAGCTCGAGGCCCAGCACCCGCATGAAAACCAGGGTCACTATCATGGTCAAAGGAACAATGGTGCCCACGATCAGCCCTGTGCGCCAGCCCAGAAAAAGCATAACCACCACAAGCACCGTGACCAAGGTCTGCGCCAGGTTCATGGCCACACCGTTCACCGACTCTTTGACATATCTGGCCTGTTGAAAAGCAATGTCCACCTTGTAGCCTACGGGAAGCCGATCCTGCCACTCCTTGACGCGCTGCTCTACCAGGGGAGTAAAGTCCAAAACATTGACACCCTTCTCCATTTGCTCCACCGCCAGAATAATGGCAGGCTCCCCGTTATAGTACACCTTCTTTTCGGGCGGATCGACGTAAGCACGCTTTATGGCAGCTATGTCTTTCAGGTAGGCAACCTGATTGGATTTGGGCAGTTTAATGACAACATTTTCAATGTCTTTCATGCTCTCAAAATTGCCTGTGGGCTCCACCACCAACTCCACAGTTCCCGTGTCAACGGCCCCCCCCGGGAGAATAATATTCTGCTCCCTGAGGCTCTGGGCAAGCTGGGTCGGTGTCAGTCCGTATTGGGCCAAGCGAGCGTTGGATATCTCCAGAAAAACCCGCTCGTCCTGCACTCCGTGGAGCTCCACTTTGCGGATTCCCTCAAGAGTGTAAAAATCATCGCGCATGTCCCGGGCAACATCGCGCATCTCAGCCATGCTAAAACCCTTGGCTGTCAGGGCCACCAGGACCACTGATACGTCGCCGAATTCGTCATCCACAATGGGCCCAATGGTTCCTTTCGGCAGCTCCGGCTTGACGTCGTCCATCTTGTTGCGCAGGTTGTTCCATATACGATCCAGGTCGAAAAACTTATCGTAGACCTTGACGTAGATAATGGACACCCCTGTGGCGGATTTGACATCGTAGATATCTTCTACCTCAGGTATTTTGCGGATATATTCCTCCACCTTGCGGGTGATGAGATCCTCCACCCGTCGAGGCGACATGCCCGGATAATAGGTGGTTACCACCGCATCCCTGATGGTTACCACAGCGTCCTCTTTGCTGGGAAAGCTCGGCAGCATGCCAATGCCTGCCACAGTCAGCAGGGCCACCAGCAGCATGACCAAACGCGAGTTTTTCAATGAGAATTCAGTGAGATTCATGCAAAACCCCGTTTCGTTACTAGCATGTCAAACCTATGGATATGACCGTGTTTACAGGTCAAGGTTTTACTCGGTGTGGCAGACTAGTGGTGTGTCCGGAAGTATCGAATCAGTGAAGTATTGGGAACAGATCACGAAAAAAATAATCTTGCAGGCTCCCATCACTCCATTGCTCCATTACACTATTACTTTTCTGTGCCCACAGGCTTACCTTTTTCCTCCATCAGTTTAACCTTCTGTCCATCCGTCAAGAATTGCACACCGGCAATAGCTATAATGTCCCCGGCCTTTACAGGGCCCGGTTCAATGATCATGTCGTTGTCGCGCAGATTCAACACTTTCACTTGCGTCTTCTTTACAGTGGAGCTGCCTTCGTCATAGACAAAAACATAATTCGTCTTATCTGACCCCACTAGAATGGCGGACATGGGAACCGCAATCCCCCTGGTTACCGGTTTGCCGCTTTCTGACACTGGAGTGAACTCAAAAGCAACTTCCACTGACATTCCCGCTCTGAGTTCCGAGAATCTTTCCTCCAACCTCACAGTCACCGGATAGGTGCTCGCCACTATCGACCTGGCGCTGACCTCGGTAATCACTCCGGGAACCTTCTTGAAATCCAGTGTGGGAAAAATAACCTCAGCCCGGTCACCCACCTTCAAATGAATCACCAGGGATTCGGGTACTGCAGTCTTCACCTCGAAGCCTGACTCTTCGCCGTCCAGGCCGAATACCGGTTTTCCTGCGGGAATCTCCATGAAGGGCTCGATTTCTTTCAAAGAGATAGTCCCGTCATATGGCGCTCTCAGCACGGTCTTGCGCAAGTCGCGCTTTGCAAGTCCCAGTTGGGCCTTGGCCGCCTCCACCTGGCTCTTGGCACTGTCAAAGTCAGCGCGGGCCGAATCCAACTCGGCCTTGCTGGCATTGTTCGACTCGTAGAGGGCGAGGATCCTCTCATAGTTGGCTCGCCGCTCCACCACCTGGGCCTGGGCCTTTGCCAGTGCAGCTTCGGCATCTCTGACTGCCAGTATGAATGGTTGTTTATCGAGTTCGGCCAGGATCTGTCCTTTTTTTACTTGATCGCCCAGATTCACCTTGACCTTCTCGACAGTACCCCCCACGGCAAAGCTCAGGGCCGTCTGTTCCACAGGCTTTGTGGTACCCGAGATCCTCCTCACCTGCCTGGGTGAGTACTCGGTCAGCTTCATCCATCTGATTGAACGGATAATTTCGGGCGGTTTTTCTTCTTTCCCACAACCGGCTGTTAATAGCACCCCCAAAAAAAGTAAGACAATTAGTGGCATAAAGCCCTGTCCTGGCCGGCATTGAAAACTACAGGGAATCATCCCTATCTCTCCCTTCATATGCGCTTTTCGGCCTTGTGGTCGAAAAAATGCGTGGTTGCTACTTTTCGTTTGCGCTGGCATTTATAATTATCGGCCCATGTTCCCGTCGAGGAGCAGACGCCTTCCAGTATTCGAATATTCCTCTGTTACTGGACGTAATTTAGTAAAATAAATCAACTGATACTCTCTTGCAAGTGAAATGTCGGCAAACAGCGTCCTGTTTTCTCTGCGTAGACATATGAACACGCCACAGGAGACGACTGGACAAGGGGCAACCATAAAGTCAGATAGCTGCCCGTCAATTATGATCGGGCATGACCGGACCAAGTTTTTCATCCTGTCCTGTTTGCTCCCCTTTCTCCTCACTCTTTTCTGGAATCAGCGGTTGCACCAGCACCACCGGAAGTTTCAGCGTCCTTTCCATCAGCCGCAATACTCCAGAAGCTACCGTGGAAGGAGACAGCGGCATAACCTTCGGATCTGCCCAATCACCAGTCACCTTCATTGGTATGGAAATAAGATTCCCTCCCAGCAGCTGGCTTACGATGGGAATTTTTTTTATCAGAAAGTCTACTGTCTTCATGGGAGCCACAAGCACTGTGAGATCCAACTTCTTATTAACAAGATCCACTTCACCCATGCAGGCCAGCTCCATTGAAGAGCCATTCAGTATTGCCTCTTGCAGCTTCAGCCTACCATTCTCGATATCCCCTTTGATATTCATTTCACTGTAGGCAAAACCCTCTTTGCCCAGGTCTGGCAGCTCGCCTCTGAAAATCTCTGTCACGTTGAGCACATCAAAGAGATTCCCAAGCAACCCTTTGTCATGATAAATGCGGCCGTCCCTGGCAGTGAATTCAAACTGTCCTCGCATGCTGCCCACAAGGTCTTCAGCTTTTCCGGAAGCCGTCAGTTCACTCTCGAGGTTGATAGTGCCAGTGGCCAATCTTTCACGACCCGAGACACACAACAAGAATGCGTTCATATCCTGGTCGACTGCCCTGGGGTGAAGTGTTACCTTAAGATTTTCAGGTGTCCACAGCAAGTTGCCTTTGGTGGAGATGCCACACAAAGAGGCTCTGGTCAGCTCGATTTGCGCTTGTTGCTGGTCAAAAACGATCTTTGCCTGCAAGGGGACCCAGGTGAATTTTTCAAAAACGAAACGTTCAGCCTCCAGCCTCAGCGTACCCCGGAAAGCAACCCTGCTGCTCTTCTCTCCGGAAGTCTTGTTGCCGCCCCCTTCTTCTTGCAGGAATGCTTTCAGCTGATCCCAACGAAGCGTATCCGCATCAAGTTCGAGATCAACAACAAACTGGCGTGCAAATAGCCTGATATTGCCGGAAACGTCTATTCTAGCATTGCCCCAGAGGAGCTCTGTAGAGCTCACCTCGACCTGGTTTCCTCTGGCAGTTAGAGATGCTTTCTCCAACATCAGTGGCATCCCTCCCTCCTCCTGCAACGCCACTTTTTCCGCCTCGAGTTGCCCTTGAACTACAGGGCTGTCACCAGAATCTCTTGGCAGTTGTAGCTGGAAACCTCCCTTCAACCAGCCCTTGAGGAATCGATTGGCTATGACAATCTTGTCCACCGTATCTCCCGTGAGATAGCCCTTGTAGTCCAGAACTACTTTTTCCGGGTTATCGTCAAAAGAGATGAACGCGGTTGCTTCACCATCTTCTATTTTTATTTTCTCGAGTTTTAGTTGACCAGTATCGGAGAGCAAGTTGATATAAACAGTGGGGCCTTCTGGAAATAACAGAGGACCAGCAAAAGTAAATCTAGATGGTGGCTGCCAGATCAGATGGGACTGAGAAAATGAATAAGGTGGTCGCAATCGTACGGCGGGTGGGATCTGGACCTTCTCATATAGCCAGGACGCCATGCCCGGCATCACCTTGCCGTCCAGAGTGATGTCCACTTTGCTCAAGCCACTCAAATAATTGTAGACAGAACCTGAGATGGTCAGGCTGGTGTCCATGATATTCACTTGCATCCCCTGCAAAGACAACTGCTGGCCCTTCACGTCCTCGTAAACTTTAAATTTTCCTCCACTCAAGGTGAGCAGCTCGGGCAATTGTTTGGCCTTGATACGAATTCGCTTCGGGCTACCGGATCCCTTCCAACTCCACTGGTCGGGCTCCAAAAGAGGACCCTGCAATTTTGATTCGGACAGAATCAAAATCCCCCCCAGCTCCTCGACCCCATCGAGTGCTCTGGCCAAATTTTCCTGATACTTGCTGAGCCAGGGGATGATCTCCTCCACCACGACCTCACTTCTGCCAAAGGCCACATCCAATCGAGCTCTGCCATTCCAGGAAATACTCCCCTGCAGGCCAGAGACTGTAGAATTGCCCATCAGCACAGAGAGATCGTCGAACTCAATTCCGTTGTCAGTATAGGTAAACTGTCCGCCACTACAGCTCAGGGAATAAGGGATTCGCTGGTAGTCTGCGGCAAGTGTGAAGCCTGAAACAAAGACAGATGTATTGAAGTCGGCAGTATGCCCCGCCAGAAGCAGCCTTCCTTTAGCCTTGCCCTCGAGGTTCTTTATCATGTCCAGTTCTTTCAGAAATGCTTTATTATCAATCCACCTCCTCAAATAGAGAGGGAGCCGCCCCAGATTCGCCTCCATTGCAATGTTCAAATAAAGAGGCCACTGTTCCCCCTCAAGGCCCAGACGCAGTTCGCCATCCCATCCCCTGGCATTTTCCTCAATTGCTGCCAGGTGTTTTCCTGTCAGGACGCCATGGGAAATGAGCGCCTCTCCCCTTACCCTTTTCAGATCCAGCTCGGCGCCGGGTATGAATATTTCTCCGTCGAGCATCTGACCTTTGATCTGGATGTTATCCAGCTCCTGCAGATCAACCAGTGAGTCACCTCGGGCGCTGCAGGTTATCAGGGGAATTGTCCCTGCTCTTACCACGTCAAAAATATCACGTGTTGTCGAATCATTTCCCCCCAGGAACAGGGCCACCTCCCTGGCGGAGCTGACGTCCACCTCGTTGCCTTGCAGAGACAGGGCTATTCGAGGGCTCTCCTTCTGCAACACCAATCTTCCACTAACTTTGGCTCGAGGGTAGTCGAGTTCCAGTTTCTCCAGAGTGACTGTGGTCTTGTTTTTTTGCTGGTGAAGGGTAGCTGCCAGTCTTTTTCCCTTGACAGTGACTTCCTTGGTGCCCTGCCGAAAGTGTACCAAAACCGCAGGACTCTCCATGTTCACCTTGATATCTTCGAGTCCATCTATACGAAAACCGAATTTCAGGTTGACATTCGCTTCAGCTATCTCTTGCCAACCAGAAGGCAACAGGTAGCTTGTGAGTTGCTGAGAACGAAAGCCGATCACTTCGGCTTTCCCCTCGCCATTGAAGTTCTTCAGGTTTATCCGTGCCGTTACAATCGCCTGGGTCCAGAGGTTGGAGGTGCAGATGATGCTCACTCTGAGTTTTCTATCTCCAGTCCGCAAAGTGGCTTCAATCTCCTTGAAGTTGAGGGATCGCTGTTCCGGTCCGGAAAGGAGAAAACTGCCATTTTCTATGCGGAAAAGGGTATCCGGCAGTTTCGCTGCGATCTGAGTCAGAATAACGGCCGGCGTTTTACCCGCTTCTTCAGGAGAGACGCTCCTGGCTTTTCCTTTGCCTTCCTGGGAGGGTGGACGAAATTGTAGGCGAAGTTCCGGAGACTCGAGCTGCACCTTGAGAGGTTCGAATTTGCCCCCCAAAAGAGGAAGGATACGGGGATACAAGGTTGCAGTTCTGATGGATCCTCGGGCTAGATCAGGTATGGACAGCCTGGTTTCTAGCAGAATCACCCGCGGCCGCGGAAACAGTTCCAGGATTATTCGGTCGCAACTGACTTCTCCCCCCATTTCACGGGAAACTGTAGTCTGTATTGCTTCTCTTACCGGGCCAAGGTTTACTAATCTGGGTGCAGCAAGAACCAGAAGCATCAGAAGAACAAGTAGGAGAAGCAGGCCCCCAGCAACAATGAATGAAGCTTTCTTCATTTTGATCTTAACCGGTGAGTGCTTCCCCACGGATGGCCACCACCCCAGCTCTCCATTTAGCTTCTTTAAACATTGGCTTCTACCTTTCCAATTCGGGCACCCTCGTCTTCAGCAAGTGCCCTTGAAAATCTGCTCTACATCGCCTGTTTTCAGCAACAATGTCAGGACTGCATCTCCTTGAAGTAGTTGATCAGACCATTGGTGGAGGAATCATGTGAACAGACCCGCCCTTCTGCCCGCAGTTCCGGTTCGATTTTCCTGGCCAGCTGTTTGCCCAGCTCCACTCCCATCTGATCAAAGGAATTGATGTTCCAGATGGCTCCCTGGGTAAAGATTTTGTGCTCGTAGAGCGCAATGAGTGAACCCAGGGTTTTTGGAGTGAGTTGGAAGGTCTGTTCCCAGGAAAGGTTTTAGCCGGCACCAGACGCCCCAGTTCTTCCTCGGACAGGCCTGCAGCCAGGAGCTCCTGGCGAACCTCAGCTGCAGTTTTTCCCCTCATCAGGGCCTCTGTCTGAGCCAGGAAGTTGGCGATCAGAATGGTGTGATGCTCACCCAGGGGGTTGAGGCTCTTCGCCGGGGCCAGAAAATCGCAAGGGATCAGCTTTGTTCCCTGATGGATAAGTTGGAAAAAGGCGTGCTGACCGTTCGTTCCTGGTTCACCCCAGATGACGGGTCCTGTGGAGTAGTCTACAGGTTCACCATCTCTGGTTACGCTCTTGCCGTTGCTCTCCATGTCACCCTGTTGGAAATATGCTGGAAAACGGTAAAGATATTGATCATATGGGAGGATAGCCTGTGTTTCAGCCCCAAAAAAATTATTGTACCAGATCCCCAGCAGCCCCATCAGCACTGGAATATTTTCTGGCAGAGGTGCTGTGCGAAAATGTTCGTCAACCTCATGCGCCCCCTGCAACAGTTCTTCAAACCGGTCCATGCCGATTGCCAGCACAATAGAGAGGCCAATGGCTGACCAGAGTGAGTAGCGTCCTCCCACCCAGTCCCAGAATTCGAACATGTTCTCCGGGTCTATGCCAAATTTGACAACTTCCTCTGTATTGGTAGACACAGCGACAAAGTGTTTGGCAACCGCCTGCTCTTCGCCGGCCTCTGCCAGAAACCAGCTCCTGGCAGAGCCTGCATTGGTCATAGTCTCCTGAGTGGTGAAGCTCTTTGAAGCAACGACAAACAGTGTGCTCTGGGGGCTCAATTCCTTTAGAGTTTCTACCAGGTGAGTGCCATCCACGTTAGAAACAAAATGGCAGCGCAAGGTGGGATGAAGGTAATGCGCCAGGGCAGCAGTGACCATTTGCGGCCCCAGATCTGAGCCGCCAATGCCGATATTCACCACATCCGTGATGTCTCGGCCACTGTATCCTTTCCATTGACCCGAACGCACAGCCTCACTGAAAAGCCGCATCTTTTCGAGGACCCTGTTGACTGCAGGCATCACGTCCTTGCCATCCACAAATATGGGCCTGTTGGCACGGTTGCGCAGGGCCACGTGCAGTACAGCTCGTCCTTCTGTATTGTTGATCTTCTCCCCGGCAAACATGGCCTGAATTTTCTCGGGCAACCCGGCCTGCTCTGCCAGTTCTATGAGCAAATTCATGCTCTCCTCGGTAATTCTGTTCTTGGAATAGTCGAAGAGTATGTCTCCGAGACGCAAGGAGAACTTGTCGAACCGCCCAGGGTCCTGGGCGAAAAGATCCCGCATGTGCAGATCAGCTACCTGTCGGTGGTGCTCTGCCAACTTTTTCCAGGCGGGCAACTCTGTGGTTCTAGCCATCCCTGATCTCCTCGTTATTTGCTGCAACAATCATGGGCTCTCCGCTGACGCGACTCTTGCATTCTGTTCTATGTTCTCCGCAGGCACCTGGGCTCTCTGAAAGGATGGTCTCAGTCCTGCTCAACACATCTCTCTGGGCTGCCCTGTGGTGGAGAGAACACCGGTCCATAATTTGTCTTTGGGATTCATTTGTTTCCGTTTTGACACCGCCACAGAAATAGGCACATGGGTGAATTCGTCCCGCCAGTAGCCCACCACCATGTTGGTCCGGCCTGCCATGCCCGCATGTACAGCATTGTGCCCCAGCATCAAACAAAAAGCTGAGTCAGGAGGAGA
>JAFDGZ010000050.1 GCA_019309045.1 Deltaproteobacteria bacterium
GCAGATGGGTATCTGTTTGTCGCGGGCTATGGCGGCGTTCAGGAGAAGCTTCTCCAGGATGTCTTTCCCCGTGGGGGATACTTCCTCTGCCAATGCCTTTTCGAGGGCCTGTTCCACATCTTTGCCCAGGTCGAGGTTGGCGCTTATGACCAGGTCTCGCACCGCGGTGCGGACTTGGTTGAGGTGGATTTCTCTCATGTGAGTGTCCGTGACGAAAGCATTGTTTGCCCATGCTTGCAAACAAGGGCCGCTTTCAGAATGAGCATAGCTGTCAAAAGGAGTACCTCAAAAAACAAAAGCTATCCCGGCCGCACATGCCACTCAGGTCGAGTTGCTTCCCTGGGATAACTTGCAGAATTGCAGCTGTTGTCACAGTGCGAAATATAGCCAACAGAGCTCTAGAGGTCAATAGATTTCCACAGACAAAAGGGCAGAGAAATTGCCCTGAAGGCACAAGTAGTAATTGATGATCCGAGAGAGCTCTGCCCGGGTGCATCTGCACCCAGGCAGTAGCGAATGACGGCAACCGCCGGCCTTCACTGATGCTGGGGCACCTGGAAAAACCGGGCCAGACGGCTGTCCAGGCGGGTAGCTGTTTCTTACTCCAGCAAGAAAGAGAAGATATTTGCGCCAAACTTCTGCTGGTTTTCCAGTTGACAGGCGGGCCACTTGCGTGTATGTGGCAACTCTGAATACTTCAAAATACGGGACAGCAATATGATGATACTGCTCACCAATGATGACGGCATCTATGCCAAGGGAATCGAAGTGCTGCAGGAGCATCTTTGCCAGGAGCATGAGGTGCTGGTGGTGGCGCCGGAAACGGAACAGAGCGCCGTGGGACACGCCATTACCCTCATGGACCCCCTCCGTCTGAAGCCTATTCAACGCAATGGCGCCTTTTTCGGCTATGGGGTGAATGGCACTCCAGCAGATTGCGTAAAGCTGGCTATCAACGAACTTCTGGAGAAGCCTCCCAACCTCGTGGTCTCGGGGATCAATCTAGGGGCCAATGTGGGAATCAATGTGATCTATTCCGGTACGGTGTCGGCGGCAACAGAAGGAGCCATTCTGGGTGTGCCGGCCATAGCTGTGTCCATAAACTCTTTCAAGAGTCCAGATTTTACCCCGGCTGCTCGCTTTATCAAGAAGCTCGTGCGACAAGTGAGCCAGCATGGCCTGCCGCCTTGCACCTTGCTCAACGTGAACGTCCCGGCAGTGCCTGCAGAAAAGATCCGGGGTGTGCGCATCACCCGCCAGGGTGTAAGCCGCTTCGTGGAAAAATTCGACCGGCGGGTGGATCCTCGCAAAAATGTCTACTACTGGCAATGCGGCAGTACGCCTCCTTTCAGTGAGGATGGGGATACGGACGCCAGTGCCCTGGCCTCTGATTGTATTTCCATCACTCCTCTCCATTTTGATCTCACCAACTACGGGTTTCTCGAAACCCTTCGCACCTGGAACATTGCCGCTCCGGGGGAGGAAGAATAGTTTCCTCCATTTGAACATACAGCTCTGTGATCGTCCCCTTCTAATTATTGTTCACTCTGCCTCTCCATATTCAATGAACCGGCTAATATCAAGTCTGGCGTGTGCTAGCAGATATCTAGATAATGCTTCTTTGCCTGTAAATTACAATCCTATTTCGTAAGACAATGTAAAGGAGCGGCCCACGCAGAATGGCCCTTTTCGTCTACTGCTATTTTAGTAAAGAAGGCCGGATTGCTTCGGGATTTATGCCGTCGTTTGTGACCAGAATCTCTTTGCTGCCATACATATCGAGGTATGCCTTCAGATTGAATAACTTGAGGCAAATAACGATGTCCTCTGGTTCGTTGTCGCTAACGAACTCTTCAGAAATAGCAATAGCGTGTTGTGTTTCACCAGAGGGTGCAGCCACACGAAACATGTATTTCCGGGATTCGAACTTCCACGCGTACTCTATGACACTTCCAGGGCACAATTCTTTGAGGTAATTTTCGATTCTTGACAGCCTGTCCTTGTCGTCCATCGGGTTGCATCCTCGTTGTCTGAGCTGCGCCAATTGTCCTCTGCCAGACACAGCGAAAAAGGTTACAGTATTGGTTATTGGTTGATGGCAAAATGAAAGTACACCCGACAACCAATATCGTCAACCAGGCGTGACAGGGGCTTGCAGCCACGGCAACGAATTGGTAGCCGTAGGCTTTAGACTGCGTTGTCCTGTGTTGTTATGTATTTCGGCAAGCAATTGCGCTATGGCGCCATTGTAGTACTGGCCGCTGGCGCAGCCTTCAGATTAGTCGCCACCAATCGGGTAGTGAAGGGTGTGCACTTTCATTTTGCCATTAACACTTATTATACCCTCAGCTTACGAGGATAGTCCAGATGGGCGAAGAGTTGCATCTAACAGAACAGATACAGGGCCACATGGCACCAGGTAAACGGCACGAGGTCCCATTGAAGATCAGCAGGAGTTCTGCCAATGAAGTAGACGATCTTTTTGAGACCTGACAGCTGCCGCCTCCCCACATTGGCTTCAGAGTGTTTGCTCAAAGACTTGCTGATGGAAAACCAGCGAGTTGAGCTGCACAGGAGGATGGTGTAGAGTGCATCTCCAGGGACCCCATTTATTCTCTAGGGCCAATGCTCCAGATAGCTCGATGGGACTCTTGCTTTGGGCATCCTCTATGGCACTGAAGGATAAAAATATGGTTCATCGGGCAAATGCCGGGGTGTCATTCACGGGGATTGATGCCCCTCCTGGTGGATGAAGTTTTGGACACTGTGCGGCGCCTCAAAGAAAAAGGGATTACCATCCTGCTGGTTGAGCAGAACGTAAGAGAGGCCCTGGACCTGGTGGACTGGGGCTATATACTGCAGACTGGGCGGATTATAGCAGAAGGAACAGGCAAAGAGCTCCTGGAGAGCGACATGATCCACTCTGCTTTTTTGGGAATCTGAAATGATTATTATCGGCGTCGATACTGGTGGGACCTTTACCGACTTTGTCTTCCGGAAGGATGATCACTGGGAAGTCCGCAAGCTCCTCTCCACTCCTGACAATCCTGCGGCGGCAGTGCTGACAGGACTGCAGCATATTGGCTGGGACGGCAATAAGAAGATCGTTCACGGCTCAACAGTTGCCACAAATGCAATCCTGGAGAGGAAGGGGGCCAGAACGGCACTGATAACCAACAGGGGGTTTGAAGATGTGATCGAAATTGGCAGGCAGAATCGGAGCCGCCTGTACGATCTAGCCTACCGCAAAGAACCTCACATTGTGCCGCCGGTTTTGCGATTTGGCCTCAGGGGAAGAATTCTTCACACCGGAGAAGAGCACGAGCCTCTTGATGTGGAGGAGGCTCGCCAGGTTGTTAGTCTCCTCGAGCAATCCCAGGTGGAATCGGTGGCAGTGTGTTTCGTTTTCTCCTTTGTCAATCCTGTCCATGAGAAGGAAATCAAGGCCTTGTTGCAGGCCTCTGCCGTTCCTGTTTCCCTCTCCCATGAGATCCTGGCCGAATTCCGTGAATTCGAAAGAACTTCCACTACAGTGCTCAATGCCTATGTGTCTCCCAAGATGCATGCATATGTTGGACACCTGTTGAGCAGTATGGCAGAGCAGGACTCCCTGTGCATAATGCAATCCAACGGCGGCAGTATATCTGCTGGTACTGCCATGAAAGAGTCGGTGCGGACTATCTTGTCAGGTCCAGCAGGCGGTGTGGTGGGCGCCCTGGAGATCGGCAAGGCGGCCGGCTGCAGGCGCCTCATAACTTTTGACATGGGCGGCACTTCCACGGATGTGTCGCTTATCGATGAGTCCCTCTCTTTTACCATGGAATCGGAGATTGCCGGCTATCCAATAAAAGTGCCAATGATTGACATTCACACGGTAGGTGCCGGTGGTGGTTCAATCGCCTCGGTGGATGTGGGCGGCTCCTTGAAAGTGGGACCGGAAAGTGCCGGGGCAGATCCTGGGCCCATTTGCTACGGCAAGGGCGAACAAATCACTGTAACGGACGCCAATCTGTACCTGGGGCGCCTGGTTCCCGAGCATTTTCTCGGCGGCAGCATGAAGCTGCAGGAAGAAAAGCTCCAGGGATTCTTCCAGAAGCTGGCAAAGGAGGCCGGCCTTTCTGAGCTGGAGCTGGCAGAGGGCATTCTTGCCGTGGCCAACGCGGCCATGGAGAAAGCCGTCCGAATCATGTCAGTGGAGAAGGGCTATGATCCTCGAGAGTTTGTGTTTTTTTCCTTTGGCGGGGCAGGAGGGATGCATGCCCCATTTCTTGCCAGGCTGTTGAGCATCCCGAGAGTTGTCGTGCCGCAGAATCCCGGCATTCTGTCGGCCCTAGGCATGATCATGGCTGATGTGGTAAAGGACTACTCTCATACCATAATGAGAAACCAGCTGGATTCTACAGCAGAAGAGCTGGCGGCTCTTTTTGTAGATCTGGAAAAAAGAGGTTTAGCAGACCTGAGCCGTGAGGGAATCGGTGCAGAGAATGCCACCCTGGAGAGATATCTGGATATGCGCTACCAGGGACAGTCTCATGAGATAGTCGTTCCCTTCGACGATGATTTCATTGAAGGCTTCCACAGTCTCCACGAAAAGACCTATGGTTACCGCTATGAGGACAGGTTGGTGGAGATTGTCAACATACGGTTGCGCGCCAGGGGTGTGCCGGCGAAGCCGAAGTTGCAGCGTGTCAAGAAAGTGCATGAGCAGCCTCCCGAGGCGGCCAGGTTGGGGGAAAGAAAGGTGGTGTTCGAACAGAAGGTGTACGAGACACAGATAATGGCCAGAGACAGGCTCCTGGGCGGCAATAGAATACCAGGTCCAGCCATCCTGGTTGAGTATTCTTCTACTATTGTCATACCCCCCTTTGCCGAGGCTGCTGTGGACGAGTATGGCAATCTGCTCATAGAAATCCTGGATCAGCACTAGGGAGATGATGCACGAGGTGGGCGTGGGAGCAGTTTGCCAGTGCAAAGGTATAAATTGATCATAGGCAGGCTGCGCCAGCTGGCTGGCCCCTTTTGGGATGTATCTCAGCTCTGCTGGTCTCGCGGGAGGTAGAGGTGAAAGTGAACCCCATCTTGCTGGAAGTTTTCAAGAATCGCTTCTCATCCATTGCCGAAGAAATGGGCGTTGCCCTGCACAGAACGGCCTTTTCCCCCAATATCAAAGAGAGACGGGACTCTTCCTGTGCCATTTTTGACCAGGATGGTCAAATGATTGCCCAGGCGGCACACATTCCAGTGCACCTGGGATCTATGCCCATGTCTGTGAAGGCGGCCATTCAGCAGGTCTCCATGGCAGATGGCGACATGGTCATCTTGAATGATCCCTTCAAAGGCGGCACCCACCTGCCTGATATCACCCTGGTAGCTCCTGTGTTTGCCGGCAGGAAAGCACCCTCTTTTTATGTGGCCAACAGGGCGCACCATGCTGATGTTGGCGGCATGAGTTCGGGCTCCATGCCCCTTTCGACTTCACTGTTTCAAGAGGGGATCATTATTCCACCTTTGAAACTTGTGGAAGGGGGGGCCATTGACGAGAAAATAATGGACTTCTTTCTCAACAATGTGCGAACTCCTAAAGAGAGGCAGGGTGATTTTGCTGCGCAGGTGATGGGCAATGTTACTGGAATCCGCAGAATGCAGGAGCTCATTGCCAAGTATTCACTGAACGTCGTGGATTTCTACGCCAAGAAATTGCTGGACTATGCTGAACGCCTTACCAGACACACCATCTCGCTGATCCCAGACGGCACCTATATTTTTGAAGATTTCATGGACGATGATGGCTTCAGCAGCGATAATATAAGGATACACGTTTCTCTAACCATTCAAGGGGACAGAGCGGTGGTGGATTTTCGCAAGTCCAGTCCCCAGGTGGGGGGCAGCATAAACGCTGTATATGCCATTACTCTTTCTGCTGTGCTCTACGTTTTTCGCGCCCTGGTCGAACGAGATATCCCCACCAACGACGGCGTGCTCAGGCCCATTGCAGTGCAGACCCGCAAAGGCAGTGTGGTCGACGCCCTCTTCCCAGCTGCGGTGGCGGGCGGCAATGTGGAGACTTCGCAAAGGATTGTCGATGTGATACTGGGTGCCCTTGCCCAGGCCCTGCCCGAGAAAATCCCGGCGGCAAGCCAGGGCACCATGAACAATGTGACTATAGGCGGAATCGATCCCAGAAGCGGCAGCCCCTTTGCCTATTATGAAACCATTGGAGGAGGCATGGGCGCTACAGCAGCCGGGGATGGGGAAAGCGCAGTCCACTCTCATATGACCAATACCTTGAACACTCCCATCGAGGCTCTGGAATACAGCTATCCTTTCATGGTCACCGAGTATTCCATCCGCCGCGGAACTGGTGGACGGGGCAGGCACAGAGGCGGAGACGGTATCGTGCGTGAGATCCGCTTGCAGGCCGAGGCGGATATCACTGTCTTGTCGGAGCGCAGAAAGCTGCCGCCCTATGGACTTTTTGGGGGGGAGCCGGGGGCAGTGGGCAAAAACATCATTGTCTTGGGTGGCAGGCACCAGGAAAAGCCGGGCAAATTTTCGGCCTCCCTGCAACAAGGTGATATTGTCAGAATCGAAACCCCAGGTGGCGGTGGCTACGGCGAAGCGTGAAGTCCGTAACTTCGATTCACATAGGATTATAGTCACGGGGTGCGAGACTTGATAGCATATGTAATAAGTTCTGATAAATTGGTTGCGTCGTGATGAAATAATGATTAATATGATTGTCATGATCAATATGATCATCATAAAAGGATAAGAGTATGAGTAAATCAATATCAGCAGTTGAAGCACGGCAGAAATTGGGTGAGCTCTTGAACAGGGTGGCCTTGCTGGGAGAAGAAATCATCATTGAACGAGCGGGTAAGAAAATCGCTCGCCTGTCACCTGTAGAAAACAAAGTATCACTGCCCACTGGCAAGCTTGACTTTCGTAAGGCTGCGGGACTTGGAAAAGAAATCTGGGAAAACATAGACGTTGATACTTACCTGAGACTGGAGCGGGACGAATGGGTTTAGAACTCAAGCGTGGTGACATAATTTTCCTGGATACTGCTCCGTTCATTTATTATTTCCAGCAGCATCCAGGCTATTTCCCAGCTTTGCTCAAGTTGTTTGACAGTTTGTATGAAACGAATGCCCAGGCCATTACTTCAATCATTACATACATTGAACTGACCACCCTTCCCGCCCGCGAGGGGAAAAAACAATTAGTTCGCAAGTACCGTGACTTTCTAACAAATTCTGAAAACTTCAGCATTTTTCCACTTGATATGAATATTGCGGACCATGCAGTGGAAATACGTGCACAGCACCATTTCAAAACACCAGATGCCGTCCAACTTGGTACAGCCGTTGCCTGTGGTGCGGATTACATCATAACCAATGACAGGACTTGGCGGAGGTTTAAAGAGATACGAATTGTAATGGTCGGGGATCTGTAATTGCTTCTATCACCTCAAGTCTGGATATCTTGTGAGTCACACCTCTAGGCGATTCACGAAACAGCCAACGTGGAGGTAAAGAATCCCACTGGATCGGATACACTGATCAAGCCGCACAGGATGAAGGGCCATGGCTGAAGATTTAGAGCTTGACAGCACCCAGTCAACCGGGGAGGAGATCGCCAACAGCGTGAGCCATGGCATTGGTTTGCTGGCAGCGCTTGCAGCAGTACCCGTCCTCATAATTGCTGCGGTAAAGTGGTACGATGTGACAGCAATTGTTGGCGCCAGTGTTTTCGGGGTGACCATGGTGCTGCTCTATCTGACCTCTACACTTTACCATGCCCTGCCCAGCAGCAAAGCCAAACGAGTCTTGCAGGTTCTGGATCACGCGGCCATATTTCTTTTGATCGCAGGCACTTACACCCCATTCACCTTTGGCGTTCTGCAGGGTGCCTGGGGCTGGACCCTGTTTGGCCTGGTGTGGGGTTTTGCCTGCATCGGCATTGTGCTGAAGGCCTTGGGCGGGGTCCGCTATCAAGCACTATCAACCTGCCTTTACCTGGCCATGGGCTGGCTCATCCTGATTGCCATTGCACCCCTGTGGCACAATATGCCAGGGTGGGGTCTGTTCTGGCTGCTGTGCGGTGGCATTTCCTACACAGTTGGGGTGGTGTTCTTTGTGGCGGAGCGGGTGCCTTACTTTCATTTCATCTGGCACCTCTTCGTAGTTATTGGTACTGCCTGTCATTTTATCGCGGTTATGTGGTATGCTGCTGCCTGAGCAATTTCTGGAGTAGCAGGCAACAACCAAACAGATGAAAGGAGGGCTTATGCGAATTAGAATAGTTTTTCTGTTACCCCTTGTACTTTGCCTGTTGTTCACAACAGCTGCTCTTGCTGGACCGAATATGAGAGATGGCCTGTGGCAGATCACCACCAAAATGGAAATGCCCGGCATGCCGGGACAGATGCCTCCCATGACATCCAGGCACTGCTTGACCAGCGAGGATATAGTGCCCCAGAAGCCAGAACCAGGGCAGCAGTGCAAGATCACCAGTACCAGGATATCCGGAAATACCGTCTCCTGGGTCATGCAGTGTTCAACGAACGAAGGAACAATGACAAGCAATGGTGAGGTAACATATAAAGGGGATACATTCGATGGTGTCATAAAAACCACCATGAAGCAGTCTTCCCAAGCGCCAATGAATATGACGATGCATATCAGTGGGAGGCGTGTAGGCGACTGCAGCAAGTAATCTGCTGTGCTCTGAGAAGACTAACTATTCAGGGGGGTTGGCCTCAGTGGCCAGCAACGTCAACAGTATTGCAATTTGCTGCAGGCCGGTATTGAGAAACTAGCCTTACTGAATGATTTCCCCCCTTTGTCAACTATAGTGGTTTGCCCAGGGGCAATGCTCGCCCTTCAATTTGCAGCTACTTTCGAGAGGCAGATTTATCTCGCCAGTCTTGTCTCCATGCATAATTCCAGCAATGCTATCTCCTCGAGAAAGCAATCTCCTCAAACCATGACTTGATGCTGCCAATACGGAAAAGTACTTGACAATGCAAATATTTTATGAAAAATTGGATCAAATTATTAATCACTAATTTAATCTAGTAGCTCGAGCTCGTAATTCGTTCTTTCTCCTCATTTTGATAACTTCGATCAGAATCCGCTGGCAGGTCTGGAGGAGTAATCTGGTATGAAAAAGGGTGACATCTCAAAAAATTTCGAAGCGTATCTGGCTATAAAAGAACTGGTGGCCGGTCACAAACTGTTTCCTGGCCAGAAGCTCATCTATCGTGATCTGGAAAAGGCGCTTGGGATGAGCAAAACGCCTATCATAAATGGCCTGATGAGATTGGAGCAGGAGGGCCTGGTAGTTTCGAAAAAAAATCGTGGGTTTTTTATGAGAGAGGTAAGCGCAGAGGAAGCAGAACAGATTTATGATTTGCGAGAGAAGCTGGAGGAAATATCAATAGGATATGCTATCAGGAATTACGATGACAAAGATCTGCAAGAGTTAGAAGGGAAACTTCAGCAATACAATGATTATGCGGCACCTATATATGATAGAAAGCGGCTAGAATTAGACACGGCATTTCATATGCAAATTGCTAGAATGGGAAAGAATACGTTTTTTATTGAAATGATAAGGCAATTCTATGAGAATATATATTTTACTTTGAATGTTGTCTACCTGACATCATACGTTGATAATTTCAAAAAGGAGCATAGTCTTATTTTTTCTGCAATAAAAAATAGAAATCTGCAAAAAGCAAAAAAAATATTGCGTAGTCATACTCGTGCAGCGCGAAAACTGCTTGTGGCAGCCTTGCAAAGTTGAAAAGATAGCATCTATCAAGAGTTTCTATATAAGCAAAGGCATTTTAAACCAAGAAGTTACACCATTGCTTTTACTGAAACCTTAAAAAAGGGGGGAATCATGGCTAGTTATTACAATGATTATCAGTGGAGTCGTATTGTTGAGACCATGAACAAGACAATAAGCCGCCGCGATTTTATTATCACCTCGGTGGCTGCCGGTATTATGACAATGGTACCCCGCTTTGTCAGCGCGCAGTCAGCAAAGCCCTATAAAATAGGCGTTTGCCTGCCTACGACTGGCTCTGGTGCCAATTACTCTGAACGGCCGATCAAAATGCTGCCGTTGATAGCCGCAGAAATAAACAGGCGCGGTGGTCTGCTTGGCAAACATCCTATTGAACTTTACTTTCGTGATACTCAAACCAAGCCCGATGTGGGCGCCCGGGAGGCCCGCTCATTGATCCTCAACGAGAAAGTCCAGACTATCATCGGCACCTGGAGCAGCGCTGTGGCAATGGCCATTCAGGAGATTATTCATGAGCACAAGGTTCTGCATCTGGCTGCCACCAGTAACAGCTCGAAGATTGTCAACGAGAACTATACTCCTTATAGCTTCATGTTCGGCCCCAACAGCCGTATGCAATCGGGCGCAACAGTGGTGGCAGTGACCAGAATGATCAGGACAAAGGGGTGGAAGACATACGTCACCCTGGGCCTCGATTATGAATGGGGTCGTGATGCCCAGAGAGTTTTCGTTGAGAATTTGAAAAAAGCTTCCCCGCAAACCAGGCTGATCAAAGAATTGTGGGCCAAGCTCGGTGAGACTGATTTCACTTCCTATATAACAGCGATCATGGCGCTCAAACCTGATTTCATGTTTGGAGCGATTGCAGGGAAGGATAACGAAACCTTCATCCAGCAGGCCAAAGCCGCCGGCCTGTTCAAACGGGTTGCCTACCCAGGCGTCTTTCTGCCGGTGACAGAACTCATGCAGCAGCGCAAGACACTGCCCCGCGGAATTATCGGGCTGAATCGCTGCCCATTCTTTGCCCACCTGGACAATCCCATGATGCAGAACTATGTGAAAATGTTTCAGAACAAGTTTGGCAAGGATGATTATCCTGATGACTTCGCTTGCATGTACTCTGATGCTCTCAACGGCCTGGATCAGACAGTCACCAGGGCCGGTACCATAGAGACAGAAGCTGTGAGAAAAGCACTTACTGGATCAACCGTGGACACCTGCCGCGGCAAGCTGAAATTTCGCGACTGCAATAACCAGCTAGATGCGCCGTCTTATGTTGGCGAGGTGGTTGACACCCCTGACTATCCGTTTCCTATTTTCGACCTCAAGACGATGGTCGTCGTGCAAGGCCATGAAGTATGGATACCCACGTGCGAAGAGGTCAGAAAGCTTCAGAAGAAAAGAACATAACAGAAGTCTCCTTGAGGTTCTCGAGACGGGCATAACAGGTCCGTCTCGAGAAAGAAGGAAAGTCCATTACCATAAGGCCCCTGTGGAGCCTACCAGAGGTGAAAAGCCAACCCTAGAGAAATTCAGGAAAAAGATATGCCGCTCGATTTGGGCTCATTCTTGATACAGCTCTTCAGTGGACTCTCGAGAGCGATGATGCTCTTTCTGGTCTCTTCCGGCCTGTCGCTGATCTTTGGCGTGATGAACATATTGAATTTTGCTCACGCAACTTTCTGGCTCCTGGGGGGCTATCTTACTTACACCATGTTTCAGTTTTGCACGAGCATCTTCGGAGACAGCGGACTTGTTCTCGTGCCAGCCATCATCTTGGCCACAATGATTATGTTTGCCCTGGGATGGCTGGTGGAGAGATTCCTGATTAGACGGATGTACGGCCGGGAATTGCCGGAGCAGTTGCTGCTTACTTTTGCCCTCATTCTCATCATCAGCGACCTCATAAAGCTCATCTGGGGGGTACAGAACAAGCGCATCTTCATCCCTATTGAACCTCTAGAAGTGCTCGACGCCTTTATCAACCCCTACTTTTTTGTGGTTATTGCTGCTGGCTTCGGCGTGGCCGCCGGTCTATGGTGGTTTCTACACCGCACTAAATACGGCAAGATTGTGCGGGCCGCTGTCTTCAGCCGCGAGATGGTAAGTGCACTTGGAATCCGCATCCCCACCATTTACGCTGGAGTTTTTGCACTGGGAGTAGGCATTGCTGCCTTTTCTGCCGGCGTATTCTTGCCAATTATGCCTATTGGTCTGGGTATTGATATGGATCTAATCATCCAGTGTTTTGCGGTTGTCGTAATAGGCGGCTTTGGCAGTATTCTCGGCACCTTTGTGGCATCCCTCATTGTAGGGATCGTCTATTCGTTTTCCATACTGCTGTGGCCGGGCGGGGCCCTGGCAATAATTTTTCTTATTCTGGTGGCAGTTCTCATTTGGCGGCCCTGGGGTCTCTTCGGCACTGAGATGCGCTACTGAAAAGGTTCAAAATATGACCTGGCAGCACCACACAAGAAGAAGGGGCTTTTTCTCAAGACTTTATCAGGATTCTGGCCTTTCCGGCCCGATTCTGGTTTTTCTAGGGCTGGGGTTTCTCTTTGTACCTCTTCTTCCTGGAGACTTTCCTACCATTGTGGGCGTCGAGATTCTCATCCTCGGCCTGTTTGCCCTGAGTTTCAATTTGATCTATGGGTACATGGGACAGATTTCCTTCGGGCATGCAGCATTCTTCGGTCTCGGGGCTTACGCCACAGCACTTTTCTTTCGCGCCAGCCAGATGACTACTGGAGAAATAGGATATGCTCAGTTCTTCCTTTCACTTCTGCTCGCCATACCAGTGTCTGCCATTGGCGCCCTGATCGTCGGCTTCTTCTGTGTGCGGCTGACTGGAATCTATTTCGCCCTGTTGAGCCTGGCATTTGGCGAACTGCTTTTTTACATAGTATTCTCGTGGTATGGTTTTACAGGTGGTGACAATGGCATCCAGGGATTGCTGCCGCCCCCTTTTTTCAGGAATCCAGATAATTACTATTATTTCACCTTGGCAATTGTTGCCATTGCAGGCGTTCTGCTCTGGAGAATAGCGAACTCGCCCTTTGGCTACACTTTGAGAATGTTGCGAGACAATCAGCGCAGAGCGGCTTTTCTCGGCATCAACGTGCGCCTGGCCATGTTGATGAATTTCGTGCTCGCCGGCACTTTCGCTGGTATTGCCGGTGCTCTCTGGGGTCCTTTTCAGCGAAGTGTTGCACCAGGGCTTCTGGGTTGGATGGAATCCGGCATTCCAGTATTTATGACATTGATTGGTGGCGCCGACTTCTTTGCTGGTCCACTAGTGGGTTCCGTGGTCTACACTGCCTTGAACTCTTATGTGACGCATTATACTGTATACTGGCCGCTTACCATTGGACTCATTATTCTGGTAATAGTGTTGTTTTTCCCGGGCGGAATTCTGTCCATCATAGACGCCAGGATAAGGGCCTCTCGCGGCCACCAGCAGGCCAGAGAAGACCTTCCTGTGACCTCGAGTGAGGAAACCGGGAGCCGTCCATGAAAACACGGAGAATTCTGGAGGTTAGAGGGCTGAACAAGCATTTTGGTGGCCTACACGCAGTCAAGGATGTGGATTTTGATCTTTTCGAAGGCGACAGATCGGCGATCATTGGACCCAACGGCGCCGGCAAGACAACATTTTTCAATTTGTTGACTGGCTATCACCGTGCGGATTCGGGGAGAGTCATCTTTGAGGGGAAAGATATTACCAACTGGCCTTCCCATGGTATATCTAGATTAGGCATATCTCGAGCTTTTCAGATCAGCAATATTTTCCCTAAACTCAGCGTCTTTGATAACGTGCGTTCTGCCGTGCAGGCTCAGATGGGCAAAGCATTTGATATCTTTGGGCGAGCCAGTCAAGTTGGCGTAGAAGAAACGGAGAGAATACTTGCCCTTTGCGGCCTTGCTGAAAATCGCGCCGTGGTAGCCGGCGAACTCTCACAAGGCGACAAGAAAAAGCTTGAACTGGCTCTCGCTCTCGCCGGCAAACCCAAGCTGTTGTTTCTAGACGAGCCTACTGCAGGCATGTCTCTCGAAGAAACCCGTGAAACCATGTTGCTCGTCGATCGTCTCAATGAGGAATTCAACCTCACCATTTTGTTTACCGAGCATGACATGGCGGTGGTTTTTGACCACGCCCTGAGAATCACTCTGCTGAATCGCGGCGAGATCATCATCACTGGAACTCCTGAACAAGTCAGAAGTAACGAATCTGCACAACGAATCTACCTGGGCGAGTATTGATAATGGGACATCTGGTGGTAAATGACATCCACACATTTTATGGCACCAGTCACATCTTGTTTGGGGTATCCCTGGAAGTAAAGCCAGGTGAATGTGTTTGCCTGCTCGGGCGCAACGGTGTTGGCAAGAGCACCACACTGAAAACTATAATGGGACTGACGCAAGCCAGAAAAGGTAGCATAACTTACAATGGCAAGAACATCGTGGGACTGCCCCCTTACGAGATAGCTCGTATGGGCATAGGTTATATACCTGATGAGCGGTTGGTCTTTCCTGATCTGACCGTGCGTGAGAATCTTGAAATCGCAGCAAAACCTCCCCTGACGAGTGAGATTCCACCGTGGTCTGTAGAGCGAATATACGAACTGTTTCCTATATTGGCACAGCTGGACCGTCGCCCGGCAGGCTATCTGAGTGGGGGGGAGCAACAGATGCTGACCAGCGGTCGAACCCTCATGGGAAACCCTTCCCTCATGTTGTTGGATGAACCCGTTGAGGGGCTGGCTCCTGTTGTGGTGCAGGAGATAGCCAGGCAGATCAAACACCTGAAGAAGCTGGGGCTCACAATTCTCTTTGCCGAACAGAATATCAAGTTTGCCACTGAAATTTCCGACAGAGCCTATGTTCTCGAAGGGGGGCGAGTCCGCTTCGAGGGAACCATGGCAGAGTTGGAAGAGCAGCCTGACATTAAAGAAAATTACCTGATGATTTGAAACAGCTTGTTACAGTTCAACAGCTATCCAGCCGATAGAGGAGTGAGACATTATGACACAGTTTCGAGTGGCTGTTGTGCAGGCCGGGCCAGTTCCATTTGATCCTGAACGCAGTATAGAGAAAGCCTGCGGTCTTGCCAGCGAGGCGGCCGAGCGTGGGGCCAAAATAGTTGTCTTTCCCGAGGCCTTTGTTTCGGCCTATCCCAAGGGGCAGGATTTTGGTGCCAGGGTTGGCATGCGGTCGCCCGAAGGAAGGACCGACTTCCGCCGCTACTGGGAAAGTGCCATTGCCGTTCCGAGCCCTGCAACAGACAGCCTTGGAACAGCTGCCCGCCACAACAATATCTACATGGTCATAGGAGTTATTGAGCGTGACGGTGGCACCCTTTACTGCACAGCATTGTTTTTTGCCCCTGATGGCACTCTGTTGGGCAAGCACCGCAAACTGATGCCGACGGCGATGGAGAGACTTATCTGGGGCTTCGGTGATGGTTCCACCCTGCCAGTTTTCGAAACTCCTCTAGGAAGAATTGGTAGCGTAATCTGCTGGGAGAACTATATGCCGATGCTTCGTATGGCCATGTATTCCAAAGGTATTCAGCTTTATTGTGCGCCAACTGTTGACGACAGGGACACCTGGATCCCGACGATGCAGCATATAGCCCTGGAAGGACGCTGTTTTGTCCTGGCGAGCTGCCAGTACATCAAACGGGGCGATTATCCTGAAGATTATGAAGCAATTCATGATGATACCCCCGATACTGTAATGATCCGCGGTGGCAGCTGCATTGTCAGCCCGCTCGGCCGTATTCTAGCGGGTCCGAGCTATGATGGTGAGTGTATCCTGACTGCTGATATCGACCTTGGGGATATTGCGCGGGGCAAGTACGATTTCGACGTCACAGGTCACTACGCTCGGCCTGATGTATTCCGCCTCTATGTGAACGAGTGTGCAACTCCGGCCGTAGTATGGAAAACAGCTGAAACTGTAGATCCCTTTGTCCAGGAGAAAGAGACTAGTTGACCTGGGGTGAAGGTGGAGTGGCGGATCAAAAACCGTAATAATCGAGGACCCCCTCGGACCACATCTTTATTATGAAGTGATCACCTGTTGTCAACACCTATCTCTTTGAGGAGCTGCAAGAATTCTCTGCCATATTTTCTCAGGGTTACCTGTCCCACTCCGGGTACCCTCAGAAGTTGCTCCGGTGTTCTGGGAATAGTTCTGGCCATCTCCCGCAAGGTGCGATCGTGGAAGATGCAGTAGGCAGGCAATCCCTGCTTGCGAGCAATGCTGCTGCGGAGCAGTCGCAGCCTCTGGAAAACTTCCTTGTCTACTGGCTGTTCCAGGGGCGTTTCACCACGTGGTTGCTTTGTCGACGAGGGAGGCAAGGAAAGATGTACAACCTCCTTGCCGCTCATCACCCTGCGGCCCAGGTCTGTCAGGCTGAGTACAGGATAGACCTTGTCCCCACGGACCATTCTTTCCCGGGTCACACACCCTAGAGCAATGAGTTTCTGAATCCATTCTATTACCTGTGCCTGGGTGTGGTCGGCCAGAAGAGCATAGGTGGAAAGACGCTGGAGGCCGAAGGCCAACAGGCTGCGGTCCCGGGAGCCGGTGAGAACCCTGGCTGCCATAGCCTGGCCAAAGCGGCCCTGCAGCCGAGCTATGCCGCTCAACACTTTCACTGCCAGGAGTGGCTCAGCCCGGCTCGCCTCTGCGCTCTGCTGGGGGTCCTCGGTCTGGCAGAGATCACAGGCAGCGCATTTGTCCATGTCGAGCGAGTCTCCGAAATAGCACAGCAGAAAGGCCCTGCGGCACTTGTTAGTGCTGGCATAGGCCATAACCTGCGCCAATTTTTCCAGCTCGTAGGCCTTGCGCAGGCGCAGCTCGTCGAAATCAATTGGCAGCTCTGCCGCCGGCAGCCGCTGGAGGAGGCGGAGGCCGCGACCGCGAAAGGGCGGTGTGTATGATACTTCACCCTGAGCCGCCATTTCTGCCACGATTCTTCTCAAGGCCTCAGGGGTAAGACCGGCGCTGGCAGCCAGATCATCGGGCAGAAACTGGACTCCTTGTTGAAGTTCGTCGCTGCCGTATATGCTCTTCAGACACTCCAGCAGGGCCTTTTTGCTTGTGGCCCGGGAGGAAAGGCTGGCTAGCAGGCTGGCCACGGGAGTGTGGACACGGAGCTCCGCCAGGTTGTCATAGCGCTGCAGCCGGTAAATAACCCTGGCATCTTCGAGAATTCGCAAACACGAGGCAATAGTTAGCTCCGGGATCTGTTTGTCTGCCAGAGCACCGATCTCTCGATTGGTGAGCCAGAGGACGTCCTCGGTTTGCTGACACAATCGCTGGTAGATGGCTGCAATCGTTTCTGCCGGGGGATAGCGGCAATCGACGAAGAATTGCTGCAGTGCACGATCCGCTGCACTGTAAAGAAGCAGGCAGGTGGCGGCATGGCCGTCGCGCCCGGCCCGGCCACTTTCCTGGTAATAAGCCTCGATGGTGCCAGGAAAGGTGTGATGGATAATCATCCGGATGTCAGAGCGGTCGATGCCCATGCCAAAAGCATTGGTGGCCACTACCCGGTGGAGCTGGCCCGCCATGAATTCTTCCTGGACCCGGGTGCGCACGGCTTTGTCCAGTCCGGCGTGGTAGGCTGCCACAGACAGCCGCTGCCGGTGGAGCTTTTTTACCAGCTGCTCGACTTTTTTCCTGGTGCCGGTGTAGACGATTGCGGCTCCGTCCAATGAGGTCAACCGTTTGCGGATTATGGCAAGTTTCTGTTTTTCGCTCTGCACGGCCACCACTTCCCAGAACAGGTTGCGGCGGTCGAAACCGGTGATGAACTGTCTGGGCTGCTGTAAAGCCAGACGCGTTATAATATCAAGGCGCACCTTTTCAGTGGCCGTGGCCGTCAGGGCCATGGTCTGGGGATGGCCGAGCTCCCTGAGAGTCTGTCCGATTCGCAGGTAATCTGGCCGGAAATCATGGCCCCACTGGGAGATGCAATGGGCCTCATCCACCGCCACCAGGGAGACAGTGGTCTGCTGGAGAGTCTCCAGGAAAAGACGGTTGCGCAGCCTCTCGGGGGACACATAAATGAGTTTGTACTCTCCAGCAAGGATTCCCTTGAGGGTCTCTTCTTGCTGCCGGAGTCCCATGAGACTATGGATGGCAGTAACCGGCAGTTCCAGGACTCTGAGTGAATCCACCTGGTCTTTCATCAGGGCGATGAGAGGCGAGATAACCAGGGTCACTCCTGGACGCAGCAAGGCTGGAATCTGGAAGCAAAGTGACTTGCCGCCGCCAGTGGGCATAATCACCAGGGTGTCTTTTCCGGATAGCACCGCCTGCAGAATTTCCTCCTGACCGCTTCGAAAACGGTGAAAGCCGAAGACGCGTTTCATGCACGCTCGGGCTGCGGCCAGTGGATGACCTTCGACAATGGTGGACTGTTCTTGCATGGCAAACTCACGAAAATGCCTGGAGGTTTACGGTTGTCTTCCCGGAGCGACTCTCCCCCTGTGTTGAAGGCCAAACTCGTTGGATGAAGCTGTGCGGAAGTCTGACAGTCTTCAGGTGTAAGCCGTGATTTCAAACTCGAGATGCTGAATTTATATCCCCAGACTTCCGCATCCTCGACAGTAGATGTGGAGAATTGCTTGTGATGATATAGGCATGATGCTGCAGTGTGCGCCTCGAAAGCAACCTACATCTTTTTTACTGCTCGTGTCAAGAGCTTGTTGAGAGGAGTATAGGAAGATGTGGCTCGGGGTAAAAGGACACCTTTGCTGCAAGCTGTATTTGTGGGGGCGAGTCGTAGCCAGTTAGACAATTTCAGTGTTGAGGGCAGCGACCTGTCCGACAAAGGCCTCACAAGAGTTGTGACTACAGCTGGTCTCATTTTATAGAGTGGACCCTTCCTGGAGGCAGCTATTTGATATATTCAGATGACATTTTCACAATTGGTGATATCTTGGTGCCGAACTCGAAATGGTGACAGTTGAAGTGGCAAGAAATGACCGAGCATGACTGGGGGCAGATGAGGCAGGCCGCTATATAGGCAGCGCCACTGCGGCAGTTGTCAACCAGAATTTCCTGTTCGTGAGGAGCTGACAGTTGACGGACTCCATGACCCTGGAATCGAACTACCAAGATCGTCCCGTGGCTGGAGCGCTGTGCGTTGTGGGGGCATCGCTGGCTTTTGCCTTCCTGGGGGCAATCATAAAGGTTGTTTCCTCTTCGCTTTCGAACGAGATGATTGTCTTTTTTCGCAATTTCTGCGCTTTCGTCTTTATCCTGCCGTGGGTGTGGTACAGTCGGCCGCCAGGAGGTTTGCGCACTGCCCACTGGCAATTCCATCTGCTGCGAAGCCTGGCAGGGCTCGGGGCAATGTATTGTTTCTTCTATGCCATCGCCAAGGTGCAGCTCTCAGAAGCCTTTCTTCTCATAGCTACAGCTCCACTGTTCATCCCTTTGATTGCCTATGTATGGCTCCGTGAGCCAGTGCTGCGCAAGGTGCGTGGGGCCACTGTCCTGGGTTTTGTAGGAATCATCTTGATTCTCAAACCAGGAAAAGGAATATTTCAACCAGTGGCCTTCATCGGACTGGCATCGGGCATTCTGGCTGCTCTGGCTATGGTCAGTATACGGCGTATGTCTGTATCAGAGCCTACCAGCCGGATTGTTTTCTACTTCACCGCTTCGGGTACTCTGTTTTCGGCAGTGCCCCTGGTATGGGCCTGGCAGACACCAGCTCCAAGGATCTGGGGCCTGCTTCTTCTAGTTGGTTTGCTTGCTGCGGTGGGACAATTCCTGCTCACCAAAGGATACAGTCTGGCTCCTGCCTCCCAGGTCGGACCGTTCACCTATGCTAATGTGGTGTTTGCCACCTTCCTTGGCTGGATATTCTGGCAGGAATCTCTCGATATCCTGACATGGATAGGCGCTTTGCTGATTTGCATTGCTGGTGTTATCACCACCTACCGTACAGGTGCCCACGTGCTTGTTGGTACTACAGCTGCCGCTCCTGCCGTCATGAAGTCTGCAGGAAGGAAGAAGAGCGATGCTTCCCTCTCAGAATAAGAGCGCCCTGATGCGCAAATTTTATCAGTCCAGACCTCAACTGTACTGAGATCGCCTCCTGTGATAGCGTTCCGCCCACCTCAAAAGAGCCGGACAAGATTGACATGTACGATATTGCATGTTAGAAAATCTGCACGCAAAAAACATGAAAGCGCCCGTAGCTCAGTCTGGATAGAGCGCCGGACTACGAATCCGTAGGTCGCAAGTTCGAATCTTGCCGGGCGCACCAATGATATCAAGGGGTTAAGACACCATGTCTTGCCCCTTTTCCTTGCGATGGTCACTACTTTGGTCACCATTCTGTATTTCGTACTATGCCGTGTCCTGGTCCATTGCCCGCCTCAGATCCTCATCGGTCAGCCTGATATAGTGGCGGTCCTTACCAATCCTGGCATTTTTGGCTACAAGCTTGTTGGATCCCAGTTGGAGGAGCTCCCTTGCCAATTGCAGAGATATCTCGTGGACATAGAGCCGCTAATTGAGAAGATGGGCGCGCGCAAAATGTAGCGACGACGGCTATAATCTAATTCAATATCAGTTTCTTTCTATTATGAAAACAGCAACATTGCTATTATTGTTGTCTCCTCCTTCGCAGGTGCCTTGATTCCCTGGCAGAATTCTTCAGCCTCGATCAGAGAATTGAAAACTACTTCGAAGGTTATCTACAGTACCGCTCATGTATTTGAACCCCAAGAGAGGTGCAGAGGTTGAAAATATTAATCCCACTTAATTAAGCAACAGAATTAAAAATGGAGCAATTGTCCTTTTTGGAACGTATTCATCCGCACCGATATCGACAGTGGCGACACCACTGTTATTTCCATCTATTATCCTTGTATCACCCTCAAAGTCAGTAGAGGGAAGACCTCCGGGAGGATCATTTTTTCCCATATCAATACAGGGTGAGCGAGAGTTTAGATGATACTTGCTTGTTAGAAGTGGATTGACATGAAGGTTTAGACCAGAAACAGTCCAACTCCCAAAAAGACTTTCATAATCATTATTGGCACCTTGCGCAGTGACAATTTCGCTATTCAAGTAGATATCTGCACCCAAACTATCTGTGTTTCCCCAGACAATGTTGTTGTAACAATACACAGTTTTGGCGCTCATAAAAAGTCCATAACATACGCCTGTATCACAGTTTTCCGTTATAGTGTTATTGATGAGTCTGATGGTGCCTGCCGTACCAGAATGTGTATCCGACGAGGCCGCTACCCCTTCTCCAAACCTGCCGGCGGAATTGTTGTAAATAAGGTTGTTAATCATAATGACATTACCTGCCATACCGGATGAGGAATACGATTCAGCTAGGACACCGCCACCGTCATAATCGGCAACTGAATTCTCGTAGATGATATTGTTGTTCACGATGATGTCACCTGCCGCCCCAACCGTTGATTGCGACGAAGCATAGATTCCACCTCCATTGGAAATGGCTGCATTTCGAGTGACAATATTGTTGGTAATTGTGATGTTTCCTGCGCTCACGATCCCCGTTGTTTCATTGTTGTCCGATACAGCATCTACACCTCCGCCATAGTAGGCGGTACTGCCGCTTCCGTTCTGTATGGTAAATCCGTCCACGACGATATCACCATTTAAGTTATTCTTGATAACAAGAACACTGCCATCGCAGCTACCATCAAGAATGGTCTTGCTGGGGTCGAGTTCTCGGATGGCGCATCCTGTACACGGTTTGTAGCCGCCATAGATAAGGATGGCGTAGCCTTGGTCCGATTCGTACGTGAAGTTATCCGTATAAGTTCCTTGGGCGACCTTGATGAAGTCAAGTACTGAATTGGACTCGGCAGCGCTCAGGGCAGCCTGGAGGTCAGTGAAATCGCCGCCACCGCAAGGATCAACACAAGACACTTTCGATGGTGCACCCCATGTCATCCATGGTGAAAAGGCCGCAGAAAAGGCACACAAAATTGTCAACAATAATGCTCTCTTCATTATATTCCCCTCTTTTTTCCCTTCTGGCCGGTTAAGGAAATAGAATAGGCTCGAATTTTACCTGTCGTGTTCAGAGTAGCTATCCTGCGTTTATGCTAATTTCATAATTTCAAAACGGCAATGATGCCCAAACTTATCTCCGGCTCTAAGGATTTCTTCTCTGAAAGCTGTTCTGAAAATTAGTTACCATGCCATAATAGTTATTCTCAGTTCCCGCAGGATCCAGCGAGTCGAAGTTCCAATTTCACTTAGAACCATCAGTGCTGCTGCCCAAAGCGATGAGAGCGTTTCACTCGGCAAGGGATATGTCGGTACGGACTGGGTGACAGGTCAGAAACACTGCGGCCACTGCAACCACAAATACAAGAGAAGGGAGATTCTTCATCTCACTAATGCACTCAGATGGAGTCGTGTCCAGACGGGATGAACATTTAGAGAAGATAATATACAAAATGACGTATTTATTTTACATATGCCCTAAATTCTCGGAGGTGTCAACTTGATAATACGCTTTAAGCTAGTAAGGTATCAGGAGAATGGCTTTTCAAACTGCTATCCCGCAATTAAGAGTTTGACCAGTTTGGGGAAAAATGGTGGAGTAGCTATGGGCGAGAATTGACATCTGGAACGGGGTTCTTTGCACCATCCCATAGATAGAAAAATCGTGGACTCCCAGGAGGGGGCAGTCAATAGGACATAGGGCCATCTCCTGCTGCCCGCTGTGAACTAGAAACAGGGATATGTTCTCGCCGCCTACCAGCGACTGGCCTTTCCCCCCTTGACCCGAATCCTAA